>JAESTD010000322.1 GCA_016763755.1 Mucilaginibacter sp. | reverse complement strand
CCCATATCAAGGATGTATTTGTAAAATTTCAACTGATGGTGACGTTCTTCGTCGGCTTGTTTAAAAAAGTTCTCAGAAGAATAATCGAAACCGTTACGGTTACACCATGAAGCCATGGCTAAATATATAGATGAAGACAAAGCTTCTTTTTTTACTTGCTGGTTCAAAAGGTCTTCTACCTCGGTAGAAAGGAGGCTCTTTATGCGGATCAGATCTTTCATATCGTATAAATTTTAAAGTAAGGGTAAGGCAACAAACGTGCCGAGCTTAAATATTTACACAATAATACTGTGCAGATGTAGCATCTGTACAAAATAAACGCAATATGAATTCAGTCTAAATTATTAAACAGCAGTACGATACAATCTGTCGTGCAGTATGTTGTTTAATTGTAACATTACAAAGGTGCCTTGCAATAATTCTTTCAGTTCGATGATCTGCAGTAATGTCAGGATGTAAGTGTGGTCGCAGGCGCAGATAAAGATGATCTCAACATCGGGGTCTTTTGAAGAATCGAGCAATTTTGCTTCGATATCGATATGGTAAACAGCTTTTTTTAGTTTGTGGAGACAACGGTAATCAAATTTTGCAATTTTGCCTGCAAAATTAATGTACCAGCAGTTTTCTGCATCACATTGGTAAACTGCGCCAGCCTGTGTGCTAAACACATCTTCCCAAGTACCCGTCTGTCTCTCTACAACTGTTGTAATCATTTCGTGGAAACAAAAATCCGATTTATTTATAATTAATCCAAATAATGTTAATAATTATTTATAACGATTATTAACAAGGCTGTTACTTTTACAGCTATGGATATAAAGGCTTGCATTTTTGATCTCGATGGTGTATTGATTGATACCGCTGTTTACCACTACAAAGCCTGGAAACGGCTGGCAAATGAGTTAGGGTTTGATTTTACAGAACATCAGAATGAACAACTCAAAGGGGTAAGCCGCATGGCATCCCTTGAGTTGATATTAGGCTGGGGAAAGGTTACCGGCCTATCCATTGAACAAAAAAATGAACTGGCCGATCGCAAAAACGCATGGTATACCGAAATGATTGGACAGATGACCCCTGCCGAGATCTTGCCCGGCGCGAAAGAGTTTGTAACAGCCTGCCGCGAAGCAGGATTAAAAACAGCTATAGGCTCTGCGAGTAAAAATACGCCAACCATCCTGCAAAAATTGGAGTTTACTCCCCTATTTGATGCCGTGGTAGATGGCAACAGCGTAAGCGCCCCAAAGCCCGATCCTGAAGTATTTTTGAAGGGAGCAGAAGAAGTAGGCATCGCTCCTTCTCAATGCGTGGTGTTTGAAGATGCGGTTGCCGGCATAGAGGCTGCCATAAACGGTGGTATGAAAACCGTAGGCATCGGCTCACCGGATGTTTTGACCAAAGCCGATAAAGTTATCAGCGGGCTTGACAAGATGACTTTGGAAACGCTCAAAGCATTATAAAACAGAAGTGTCTGCAACCCTCGCGGCTGCAGACACTCACACACTCAAATTGAAACTCAAATTATTAATTAAACTATCTGTTCAGCTTTGCACGTTCGCGGATGATGATTTGTACCGCGTGTGCAACAAAATTTTTCTGTTCTGCTGATAGCAGATTGACGAAGCTGTCGCCATTAAAGCTATAGATCACATGATCTTTACCGTCATTCTCCGCACGTAGCTTTTTGCCATCCTCATCAAAAAATAAATAGCCGTGGTTTGATATATGCGCGATATCTGTCGAGTCGCGATTAAATACTACGCTGCCAGAATATTTTATCTCCTGCCGGTGGTCATCGGTCGAGTTAATTATTCTTGTTGTTTTACCGCGGTTACAGCCTGCCATTGAGGCCATTGCGCCAATAGCTATGATCAAAAATCGTATTTGTCTATTCATGGTGACTCATTATTTAAATCAAAAATACATATTACATGGTATTATGCAATACATAGTACTATTTAAATTATTAAACAATTGATTATCAGTGATTTATTTTTTGTAGTATTCTGAAAAGTTTTGTAACAGAAACATTACAGGCATGTAACAGAAACATTACAGCAATAAATCTACTCTAACAACGGGGTTAGGTAATATTATACACCAATTGGCCCTCATCTACCTATGCCACGCAAACGAGTAGTGCTGTTCGTTTTATTTTTTGTACCTGTAACGGCCATACTAACGCAATGCCTTAGCACTAAAGAAATGCGCTCTGTCGACCCTCGCGGAAGTGACTATGCGGGCGCTAAAACTTGTCTTAGCTGTCATAAAACCGTAAATGATTCTTACATCCACACGGCGCATTATTTAGCATCCTCGGCACCGACAGATGCTACCGTGAACGGTAGTTTTTTAAGAGGAAAAGATTCTGTTTATTATAATGACCATGCGCATATCATGATGCAGAAAACAGACAGCGGCATGTACGAGGCAAGTTTTATAAACGGGCAGATGGTGAACCGCGAGCGTATAGATATGGTGACAGGCGGCGTTAAAGGCGAAACTTATTTATACTGGAAAGAGAATGAACTTTTTGAGCTGCCCGTATCTTATGATAACAGCAAAAACAAGTGGATCGTTAGCCCCGGTTTTGATACCACCATTGCAAGTTACGACAGGTTGGTGAACCTGCGCTGTATGGAGTGCCATGCATCGTATGCTAAAACAGAACCGGGCAAGGTGGCAAGTTTCTCAGGCGAATCGGTTGGGTTTGATAAAAGCTCTGTTATCATGAAGATAGATTGCGAGCGTTGCCACGGGCCGGGCCGCGAGCATGCCGAGTTTCAACTGAACAATCCCGAAGTTAAAACAGCAAAATACATCACCCGCATACAATCGCTTACGCAGGCTCAGCAAACCGACCTTTGCGGTACATGCCACTCGGGTACGCAAACGGATAATAGCCGCTCAATATTTGAATTTAAGCCGGGCGATAAGCTAAAGGATTTTAAGCAACGTGCAGGATCAGCAGGCGCACCTGATCTTGAACATATTGACGTACACGGCGACCAGTTGGAGATGCTTAAAACAAGCAAATGCTATAGCGCTTCAAAAATGAACTGCTCAAGCTGTCACGATCCGCATAAAAACCAACGGAACGAAGTTGAGATGTTTGCTGCCAAATGCGAAAGCTGCCATACCGCAGTAAACCATAATCTGTGTAAAATGACAGGCAAAATAGACGCGGGCGTATTAAAAACCAAATGTGTTGACTGCC
Source organism: Mucilaginibacter sp. (assembly GCA_016763755.1). Classification (GTDB taxonomy): domain Bacteria; phylum Bacteroidota; class Bacteroidia; order Sphingobacteriales; family Sphingobacteriaceae; genus Mucilaginibacter. The sequence goes on along the minus strand of JAESTD010000322.1, from coordinate 12,327 downwards.
ACATGCCATTACTACCCTCAAAAGCCATTGTGAACGAGCAGCAATCGGTAATGATACGTACACACCATGTAGCTGTATATCCCGATCAAACTAAAAAGATACTGGCTTACTTAAAAGAAAAAAAATAAGCACCGGTGTTTACAACGGCGCTTATTTAACCTTTTGATGTATTTTATTTCTTGAAGTTGTTCTGCAATACGATGAACGGGATATGTTCGCTCCAAGTTGGTGAAAAATTTGGCTGGAACATGAAGCCGCTGGCATAATTGCCTAACAGATATCTGGCTTGCCGTCCTTATTAATATCAGTTACATCCATGCTCATCCAGCGGCCGTACTTGCTCACGGGAACGCTATGCGGTTTAAACTGCATTGGCTTTTGCTGCTCAAAATAGATAAACTCTTCGCCGGGGTTGCTCTTCATATCGGCAAAGAAAGCTATGGTGGCAATATCCATGTCACCGTCGCTGTCAAAATCTGCGGCTATGGCTTTGGTTGCACCGTTTATTGGATAGAACCATTGCTGTTTAAAATTAAAATCGCCGGTATTTTTGTAGATGTACAAACCGTGGTAAGGCTTCAGGATACGGGTATCGTGAAAATTATAACCACAGGTATAGATCAGATCCAGATTGCCGTCATGATCCATATCGGCCAATTGAAAACTGGTTGAGCCATTAACCGGTGGGAATTGTAACAGATCTTTACTGGTGAAGCCGCCTTTGTGGTCATTCAAATAAAGTACAAGACCTTCGTTGCCAATACCGTAAAGCACCATCAGATCGGGCCATCCATCCTTATTAAAATCTTGGGACACGGCTTGCACCGCCCCTGCCCTGTAGGCAATTGTGTTGCGTTTTTCCAGTTTATTATCAGCCCCTACTTTAAGCAGGTACACGCCGCCCTTTTTGTATCCTTCGCCGCAAACTACTATCTCGTTTTTGCCATCCTTATCAAAATCGGCGGTGATGGTTTGCACGGGGCGTGGCATATCGCCTGCTACATCAGCGGGTTTATTATCGCCGCTTTTAAGATTTACGCTAACTATGCGGCCGTTAGGGTAGTCGACATGGTCTAATCTACCAACGGCTGATACAATGGCGTTACCATCTTTTTGAAACTGGATATTACTTGCACCTGATGGCAACGTTGTTAATACGGTTGGTTTAAGGTCATTGTCCCACTCGGTAAGGTTGCCGGCAACCAGATCGCTGGTGTAAATTTTCCCTGTTGATGGGTCGCCTGCAACAGTGGTTGTGAACGAAACATCGGGCATATCGTTCGGCTTTCTTAAAGTAAATCCTGCCCAATCTGCTACAAGTGGCGTCGGGATTTTAGCAGGCTTCAGTTCTGTTGGAGCTATCTTATTGTAATAATCAACAATAGCCTGCCAATGCGTTAATGATATCCCCCCGGTATCAGTTGGTTTCTTAAAAAACTCACTCCCATACGTTGATATCTTCAGATAATCGGCCATGGTAGGCATTACGTGCATGCGCCACACATCTTTAGTAAGGGCATCTGCAGGTACCAGGGCATGGCAATTTGTGCAGTATTGCTGGGTAAGATATTTACCGTCGACAATGGTATCGCCGGTTAGCTGATAGGATGCGGCGGGCTTTGGCTTACAGCCCTCAAATCCGGCCCCAAGAGACAATAAAAATGTCCCGGCTAACAAATAGCCGATATGAAAATAAGTTCGCTTAAAGCTCATAAAACGTTCAGATAATTAATTCTCTAACTTCAACGTATCCCAAATATAACCACCAATCTCCCTGCCCTGCTTAGCAGCTGCGTCTACGCTGAACTTGTAGTGGATACCACCGTAAAAACGACTGATGGATGTTTCATCACATGCCTGGTAAAATGACTTGAAATGTCTTTGCATACCAATGTAGCGCAGGTCGCTGGTATCCTGGTATTCAAAGTTATCGCCAAACATATGGGTTAATACCACTGCTGATGCTGCGCTGATGTCACTGTGCCCGCTCGGGTACTCAGGGAATGGCGGTGTTTGCAGCAATGGTAACCATTTGGGATCTATCTTATCATTTATAACGGTAACCGGCCTGATGTACTCAGTAGTATACTTTACCTGCCAACCGCAAATAAATGCATCATAAAGTGCGATGGCTGTCATGGCGTAGGCCTGTGCGGTTTTTGCAGCGTCGGCTTTTGCTTTTTTACAGGCAATGGCAGTTATGCCTATCCAATGGCCGCCCGGTGTTATTTTTTTGTTCACAAACATCATGTGGCCATTGTGTTGTATCACAAACGGGTTATCATCCCAAAACTTGGCTATTTCTATCTGTTCTTTTGTAAGATTTTTGCTTTGCTCATATACTTCGAGGTTTTGCTTAAAGTAGGTGCTATTTTTATCCTCGCTGTATGGCGGCGGTGGTGGTAGCGCAAAGTCTGAAGACGATTTTACCACGAAGGTTTCCATGGTGCCCCAGCAAAATTCAACGCCATCCAGATAATCCGGTGCTGTGGGCCGCCATTTGCCATTGTCGTGGCTGCCCAAAAACCTTGGCTTACCGCGGGTTTTTGCATAGTTATCAAACTTGGCGCGTGCCAGTATAGCTTTACCAACGGTATCTCCAAATGCCATTGAACGTGCAAAGGTTGCTTCATCAACATTATCCTTGTACATGGCAAACACTTTATCTTCATAGCGTTTAAGAGTATCTACAGAGAACGTTACCTTGTGTGCTACTGTGAAGAAAGCTTTTGTAGCCGCCAGTGCATAGTTATATTTAGCACCTTTCTCGGGCACAGGCATTGTTTTAAAACCTTTTAACTGATTAGCTATCGAATTATATTTCGGGTTTTGAAACCTGATAGCTTCATAAGCCGCCAGCGTTGTATAGCCATAGATACGGCTTGCCACCGGTGGACTGAACACATCATAAATGATCACCTGTGTAAGCTCATCCACATTATCGTGCAATACGTCGGCATCACTTTTAAGCTTTATTTTTTGCTTGCCGCCGCAGCCTGTCATCATAAAACAAATTGTAAAAGCAGCGGCTATAACCTTTAGGGTCCTCATCATAAACTGGCTATAAAAATTAATTTAAAGGTATATTTCTGGTTTGGCCTGCATTGTTGGTTACCGTTACAGATGCCATTGTATCATCAATATTAAAAAATCTGGCTGATTGCGACAAGAATGATCCGCCATTATAAAACTCTTGTTTAGCTGTTTTGCCATTTTTGAACTTTACGGTAGCAAACATATCCAGTGGTTGTACTGCAATAGTTTTAACAGGCTTTTTCATTTCAAACACTTTGAGTGCTCCTTTATGCTGACTTGCCGCTAACAAGTACTTGCCGTTTGCACCGCGCAGTTTAACCAACCCTTTACCATCGCCGGGGATATAGATACCGCTCTGCATAATGGTGAGAGGTTTAAAACCACCTTTGCCATCGCCTTTAAGCATCAGCCCATTAAAGGCGTCGTACCGGCCGGTGCTTACATCGGTACCGTAGTCATTGCCGTTAAGGATAACATCCAGGTTACCATCGCCATCAAAATCATCTACCACAATACCGGCCAGTTGAGACATTTGCGCCTCAATAGGTAATGGCATCAAGGTGAACTTGCCGTGCCCATCGTTACGCAAATAGCACGATTTAAGATCGGTAGCTTTTAAACGGACTGCGCCTTTGCGCATCTCAGGCGTTATTACGCTATCCATGGTAGCTACGGCATATGATTTATAGTTTTGGAATTTATTGCGCATGCTGATCACCTGTTTCACAATATCATCGCGTGTATGCGCCGGGAACTCCTTCATCTGGCCATCCTGATCTTTCAGGAACAACGACGGGAATGCATCGTAGCTATCGTTGTTATCAAAGTCTTTTGCAGTAATGTACATCGGGTACTGGTCTGTAGCCTGATAAAAGGTGTTTAGGCCTGTGTTGCCAACAATATAATCCACGTCACCATCATGGTCAAAGTCGCCGGCGGCGATAGTATTCCACCAGCCCAGGTTCTTTTCTACACCCGTTGAGGCGGTCGCATCTTTAAACACGCCATGCTCATTCTTCAGGAAGGTTACAGGCATCCACTCGCCGGTTATCACCAGGTCGGGCCAGCCATCGTTATCATAATCGGTGAATGATGCATCGCATACCAAGCCGAGCTTATTAAGGCCTTTAGCAACGTTTGGTGTTGCATCAGTGAATTTGATCTGCCCGTTCTTGCTCTCGTTACGCAGCACAAAGCTTGATACCGGTTTAGGATAATTCCATGGTTCTACCCTGCCGGATACAAACAGATCTAATGAACCATTCTTGTCAAAATCCACTGCTTTTACACACAGTTTACTGGTAAAGTTTGCCGGCAACGCATTTGGTTGTAAGGTAAAGTTGCCCTTGCCATCATTAGCATACACCCTATCCTGGTATGCTTTTGAGTTTGGCTCCTGTTCATAACCACCGCTTGCAACATACAGGTCAAGATCGCCATCTCCATCGGCATCAAAAAGCAGCATACCTTCGTCCTTAAACTGCACTGTAGTTGAGGCCGCTTCTAACGGGCGCTGATTAAACTTCCCGTTTGCCTGCTGCAGAAATACCTGTGCAGGGTACTTGGCGGAGCCGCCAACTACCATATCGTCAAAGCCGTTACCATCAACATCGCCTACGGCTATTGCAGGCGAATATTCTGTAAACTTATGCGGCAGCAGTTTTTGTACGTTAAAGTCGATGTAATCATCATCCTGATGCTTATAGTTGATACCAACAGATTTAGTTACCTCTGCAAAAAGCGATTGATTATTTACGCCATCGGCCTTAAAACAATAAGGCGTGTTAGCGTTTTTTATATTAACAGTAAGTGCCTGATCGGCCTTAATGTTTGTAAGCGTTTGCTTGCGGCCATTCTGCCATTTTATAACTACCGAATCCAGTTTGGATCCATTGCCTAAACCAAAGTGGGCAATATTCTGGATAGTTGATAAATACCCACGGAATGGCGTATTCTCATAAACCTGGTGCTTGCCGTTATCATAATAAATATCGGCCCAGGCGCCTATACCATCCCTGTTTTGGTTAGTGCCTTCAAATTTTATATGCAGGTAATGGTTGTTGTTTTTATCCTTATCGCGCGATGTGTTGCGATATACAAATGCCTCATCGTCAATATTGTTGATGATCATGTCCATAGCACCATCATTGTCCAGGTCGGCGTAAGCGCAACCGTTAGAGAATGAGGCAATATCCATCCCCCAATTTTTGGTAACATCCTCAAACTGCAACTTGCCATTATTACGAAAAGCATAATTGGCGATCTTAACAATGGGAATTTGGCTCAGCACTTGCTTTTTTGATGCCAGTGCGTACGATTCATTGCGGAAAACAATAAAATCATGGTCGGTAACATCACGCGGGTAGCCGTTGGTTACCACTATATCTCTAAAGCCATCATTATCAAAATCGGTGATCATAGGCCCCCAGCTCCAGTCTGTTTGGGCAACGCCGCTCATAAAAGCTACTTCGCTAAAGGCCGGTGCGCCTATAGAATCGGCCTGGCCTAAACGTGGCCCCTGGTTTAGCTGCAGGGTGTTATGGTTATATTGATATTGATAGCCGTAATTATCAAAATTTTGGTAAAGCTGGTATTGGGTACCGGGCATAAACATCTTTTTACGATAGTTATCTTCAGGGTCCATGTCCAGTTCAAAAACATCGGCAAGGCCGTCGTTATTGATGTCTTGTATGTCCTGCCCCATTGCGCTGGTGGCAGTGTGTTTAAAGTATTCCTGCGAACGGTCGGTAAACGTACCGTCGTGGTTATTGATGTAGAGTATGTTATTTGGCAGGAAATCGTTTGTTACGTAAATATCTTTCCAGCCGTCGCGGTTTATATCAACAGTGCTTGCAGCATGGCCATAACCTTCAATAAGGATACCTGCCTCTTTTGATACGTCTTTATAAACCGGGTGTTTTAAAACAGGGTCGTAATCATTACGGAAAAGCTTGCCCGTACTTTTACTGGTGCCATCTGTAACCAATGGCCTAAACTGGCTTGTATTATCGGTTGATTGTGCCTCGTTTACGGTGAGGTACATATCAAGGTCGCCATCGTTGTCGTAATCAAAAAACGATGCCATGGTAGAGTGTACATTTATCTTAAGCCCATACTCCTCTGCCGATTCTTTAAAATGCGGAACGCCGTTCTTATCCGACCCCTGATTAATGTACAGTAAGTTGGTGCGTTTTACAGGATCATTTAACAGCGTGTAACAAACGTAAATGTCCTTAAGGCCATCGTTGTTGATATCAACAACAGCCACACCGCGCCCCCAGCCGCCTTTACCGCCTACGCCGGCTTGTTCGGTTACATCATCGAACTTAAAATCGCCCTTATTAATGTATAGTTTATTTGATACGGCGTTGCCGATGAAATAAATATCCTGCAGGCCATCGTTATTAAAATCGCCTACACCTACGCCCCCACCATTGTAAATATTAAGCTTATCAAGCGGGTTAATACTATCATTCTCTACAATCTCATTGTTGAATTTTATGCCGGAATGCGATGACGAGATCCGCTCAAAAAGCGTTGACTTTTTACATGAGAAAAGCAGCAGAGGGATGGCTACAACAAGCAGGTATTTCAGGGGTTTCATAATTGGTTATAAACAAATATATCCAAAAAAAAGAGGGAAAGACGATACATCTTCCCCTCTTTTTTAATTATTCTGACGATGATTAATAGCCAGGATTTTGTTTCAACGTACCTTGTGATAAGTCGATCTGGTTTTGAGGTATCGGGAACAATTCGTTTTTGTTTGAACCGAATTTAGCAACCTTCATAACCGCTGATGTGAACGAAGCACCAAAGTCACGTGTGTTTTTCAGGAATTTCTCGATCTCTGTTGACATAATGCCTGTGTTAGGGCCGCCATTAACAGCATCCCAACGAGAAAGATCGAAGAAACGGTGACCTTCCATACCTAATTCCAATTTACGCTCAAAGTAAACTGCCTTACGGGCAAATGCTTGTCCGTTAGTAACAAACTGAGTAGTGTATAAACCTACTTTGTAGTTAGCAGCAAATTGAGTGTTATCAACTGTAGGTTTAGTAGCATCGCCACCGGTGTAACCGGTAAGTTTACCTTTAACCCAACCGGTTTGGTCGGCAGCGCGGGCTCTTACCTGGTTTACGTAACCTTGTGCATTAAGCAATTCGTTAGCTTCAACGGCACACTCTGCAGCCCATAACAACACATCAGCATATCTGATGGCATTGTAGCTGTTTGAGGTTGACTGGTTAGCAGCCCAACCCCCGTAGCTGTCTGAAGTTGTTGACTGCGCAGCTTTGTAATAAACGTTTTTGATAGGAAGGTAAGGACCACCATTCGGCTGGTCGCGAGCCCATGCAGCACCCGGGCAAATACCCCAGTCTAAGTATGGAATACCACGACGGCCAACTGACCAGTCTAACCTTGCATCAAGTAACTCATCACCCGGGGTGAATACAGTACCAGCCGGAACAGCCTGGTCATTTTTGATGTAACCATTTTGGTAAGTATCAATTAACGGTAAACCGTTTGCATCAACTTTAAATGAGTTTACAAAATCAAAAGTAGGCTGGAAGAAACCGCAGCATCCGGCAGGACCGCCTGATGGGAAGTTAAGCACAGCACCTGCGTTACCATTTAAACCGTTTGCACCATCATGTACAGAAGTTTGCACTACAAATACGCCCTCAGGGCCGTTTTTGGTTGATGGGTTAAAGTTGTTTGAAAATTTACCCAAGGCATATTTAGCACCAGATGCAGTTACACCATTGGCGATCACATTTTTAAGGATAGTGTATGCCTCAGGGTACTTATGATCAAACATCAGTGTTTTAGCCTGGAATGCAAGCGCCGCCCATTTGTTGGCACGGCCTATCTGTGGCTGAGTATTAGGCAGGTCTGCTGCTGCTGCAGCGAAGTCGGCCTCAATTTTATCCCAGATAGGGCCTGTGTTTGGCACATTGTAATTGTTAGCTGCATAAGTGATGGTTTCATCTACATACGGAATGTTTTTCCAAAGCTTTGCAGCTTCAAGGTGGAAAAATCCGCGTAAGAAACGCGCTTCAGCAATGTATTGCGTTTTTTGTGCGTCGGTAATAGAACCATCTTTTACTTGCGGAAGTAATCTTAGTACGTCGTTTGCACGTTGTACACCTGCATAACATACACGCCATTTATGATCAAGGTAATCGTTGGCACCTGTTGCGCTGAACGCTTCAAGGTTAGCTGCTGCCGGTTGGTCACCCGGGTTTGATCCTTTAAAGGCATCACCGGCTACCACACTACCATATACCCAGTTATCAGTACCTGTCTCCCACGGAGAACCAGCCTGACCATCAAATACACCGTCTACAACAGAATATGCACCGATCAGCACACCATCTACACCGGTACGTGTTGCAATCACCTCAGGGATCAATGAGCCAATGGGCGCCTGATCAAGGTATTTTTTGCAAGAGTAAGTTAAACCGACCAGCAAGAGCGTGCCCGGGATAATTACCTTTAATTTAAAGCTTTTTTTCATAACTATTATCTTTATATCTTCTGTTAGTTATTATTAGAATCCAAGGCTTACACCAAAAATAAATCTACGCTCGTTGTTTGGATAGTTACCCAAATCAATACCAGGGCTGTTACGGTCAACAGACTGTAACTCCGGATCAAGACCACTGTATTTCGTGGCTGTGAACAGGTTGTTACCTTGTACATAAGCGCGTAATCTATCTATACCAACTTTCTTAAGCATTGCCGGCTCAAATGTGTAACCAACTATAACTGACCTTAATTTAAGGAAAGAACCACTTTCTACATAGTATGAGCTAATAGCATCAGCCGTACTGAAGTTGGTTGTTTTCTCTAATAACGGGGTTTTAGCATTTGTGTTGCCTGGGGTCCAAGAGTTGTTCAACAGGTCTAAACTTTTGTTACCGGTTTGTGAACCGTAGAAGTTAGTCCAGTATTTAATGGAGTTGTAGATGTCATTACCGTGCGAACCGTAGAATACAGCGCTAAAATCAAAGGCTTTGTATCCAAGGTTTAAGTTTACACCGTAAGTGAAATCAGGTAGCGGGTTACCGATCTTGGTACGGTCAGCATCAGTAATACGGCCATCGCCATTAACATCTGCATAACGGAAACGACCAGGAGCAGCATCTGTTTGATAAACCGGAGTTGAACCGAAAAGATCTGGTTTTTGTTGCGCGTTTAACGCATCGATCTCTGCCTGGTTGTTCCAGTAACCTAACACTTTATAACCGTAGAACTGGCCTATTGTGCCGCCTACCTGGTTGTAAACTACGTTACCGTTACGGATACCAGTAGTAGGGAAAGGCGCACCAAGCTCGGTGATCTTGTTGTTAATAGTAGTAACATTAGCACCAAGAGAGTAAGTGAAGGCACCAGCATTGCCACGGTAATTAGCGGTGATATCAAAACCTTTGTTAACAACTGTACCGAAGTTAACAGCAGGGATAGCGGCGTCTGAACCACCAACTGTACCCGGAAGTGGTACGTTTACTAACAGGTCGCTGATAGTTTTCTTGTAGTACTCAACGGTAACATCGAAGTGATTTAAGAATGTTGCATCAAAACCTAAGTTAAGTACTTTATCGGTTTCCCAGGTAGTTCTGTTGTTACCCAAAGAGTTTTGGAAATAGCCCGGGATAACAGCGCTTGATGAACCATCGATTGGATAAGATGAGCTACCAGGACCGCCACCAAATGCGGCGTACGCACTGTTTACACCAACGTTAGCATTATAACCTAATGAACCGTAGCTACCACGGATCTTCAAGTCATTTAACCATTGGTTACCTTTAAGAAACTCTTCCTGAGAAACTCTCCATGCCAGAGACACTGCCGGGAAAGTACCCCATTTTTGCCCTGTTGCAAACAGCGAGCTACCATCACGGCGTATTGTAGCGCCCAGGATGTATTTATCAGCATAAGTATAATCTAAACGACCAAAGAATGACATAACCCTGTTAAGGCTATTGTTATTTGCGCCGAATGAACTATTTGCAGTTGTTTGACCAGCTTGGCCATTAGTAATGTTTGCGTAGAACGGATCAAGCGAGAACAGGTTTTTTGCGGTTGCGTTAAGATTACGGCCGGTGAAACCTCTTTGCTCAAAACCACCTAACAAACTGATACTGTGTTTACCAAATACTTGTTTGTAAGAAATGGTGTTACTCCAGTTGAAAAGAGTTGCGTATAAAGCACCTTCGTTGTAACTGTTGTTACCACCGTGTGCTTCACCACTGTCATATTGGCGGTAGCCAATATTATAGTAGTAACGGTTATAAATATCAGCACTGTAAGCTGTGCGTGCAGTAAAATGCTTAAGGAAATCAGCTTCGGCAAATACTGTACCTTGTATACCATACTCATTTGTATGTGTAGTAAGTTGGCGTTGTTGAATACCAACAGGGTTAAGTGCGTTACCCAAAGCTGCAGGGCCTGCATAAGTACCGCCTAAATTACCTGCAATATCATAAACAGGGATAATAGGCAATGTACGGTAAGTTTCAGAGATAGGGTTACCCTCATTTTGGTTACCACCATTACCTAAACCACCGCCACCATTAGGTGAAGTGTTATAGTTAACTGAAATGTTTTCGCCTAAACGGATGTGATCTTTTACGTTAAAGGTTGTATTGATACGAGCCTGGTAACGTTTAAAGAAAGTATTGATCAATGTACCTTGTTGGTTAGTGTAACCAAAAGATAAGAAATATGAGCTTTTATCGCTTGCTGCACTTGCACTGATAGAGTGCTGTTGAATTGGAGCAGCTTTAAAGATCTCGTGGAACCAATCTGTTCCTTTACCTGTAACAAATTTCTGGATCAGGTAATCTTTAGCCGGATCTGCATCAAGGTGGTAGTTTGGAAGGAAATTACCTGCCTGAGCCTGGTTAAAAACACCTTTAGCACCAGCGCCTGATTGGTAACCGTAATCGTAAATCTTACCACCGTTACCTTTCATCAGGTCATTGTCAGGGTCAACTTTAGCAACCAAGGTTTGGAACTGATCTGCATTAAGCAGGTTAAAAACGTTGCCGCTTAACGGTTGTGTAGTGCCATAGTAAGCATCATAAGAGATAGTTGCTTTGCCTTGTTTACCTTTTTTAGTAGTAACAACTACAACACCGTTACCACCGCTAACACCGTAGATAGCTGCAGCACCCGCATCTTTCAATACAGAGATAGACTCAATATCGTTAGGGTTAAGGTTTGAGATACTACCGGTTTGTAAACCGTCAACTACATAAAGCGGAGATGAGTTACCGAAGTTGCTGATACCACGGATGCTCACTTGCGCACCCGCACCCGGAGAACCTTGTGTTACAACGTTAACACCGGCCGCCTGGCCTTGTAACATACTTTCAGCACTTACTGTTGGTACTGATTTGGCTGCAGCAATGTTTACCGTGGTAACAGAACCTGAGATGTCCTTTTTACGCTGAGCGGTATAACCTGTTACTACAACCTCGTTTAAAGTATTATTTGCAGACTTTAAAACAACGTTAACAACGTCGCTTTGGCCTACTGTAACTTCCTGGGTTGTGTAACCCAGGTAGGTAACAACAAGTACGTCACCGGCTTTTACAGAAATACTGAAATTACCGTTTACGTCTGTTTGTGTACCTATGGTAGTACCCTTTAACAAAACCGAGGCGCCAACTACGGGTAGCTTGTCGTCGCTGCCTGTAACCTTACCTGTGTGTTTTGTTTGAGCTGTAACTACCAGCGAAGAAACCATGCAAGCCAGTAGCAGGCACAGCGCTCTTCCTTTGCGGAGTAAACTTTTAAACATGAGATTGAGATCTAGTTGATTAATATATTTGATTTAAGACCTTATTCCTGGTGAGAGGGGTGGACATGGCCGTGGGTGCCCGTTCGCCGTCGGTTAACGGTAACGTACAATAAGCTCATCGAATTTCTTCTTTCAGGGAAAGAGCTTGCGCCCTTTGATTTGAGATACGAGAAAAGAAATTGTAAAAGTTTAATCATATAGTTACACTATCCTATTAATTTTTACTGTTAAATTTCAGACAACCGATCGTGCTTATCGCAAAATCTTATTTATCCGGTTCATTTGGTTTTGGGTTTCTTTAAAAAGAAACAGTTTATAATTGGTATTTCTCTAATATAACTACAGTGTAAATGGTACACAAGCACAAAATAACGATTTATGAATTATTTATTTATTCGTCATTATTTTAGCAATAACGATATGTTAAATAATGTTAAATAAGATAATTTTAATAAGAAGCGCTTAACACTACTATTTT
>JAESTD010000321.1 GCA_016763755.1 Mucilaginibacter sp. | reverse complement strand
CTTTGCCTGAAGTAATTTAAAAGCGCTATCGCATTTCGCCACCAGCATGTCGGATATTTTTGCCGAATCGCCTTGCATATATTGGAAGAGACCCGAGTCGTTCATCCCGAAGGTCAGGTCGATCTTAGTTGGGTGTTTGGTAATGATATCCTCATCAAAACGGTTACTGATGTTGGAAACTACATCACCGCCAACTCCACCGTTCATGATGGTTAGACGCAGCTCTGGGAAACGCGTCATGTAATACAACCAAATATACTGATGGTAACGACCGCCATGCGTGATGCTGTTGCCCAGGAAAGCCACCCTATCACCAGCCTTAAACGGATTGGCATTTTGCGGTGCGTTGGGCAGTATCTTTTTTGAACAGCTTTGCATAATGGCGCTGCCGCCAAGTATGGATATTAGTAAAAAGACTTTTGCAAATCCGGCTTTAAGGCGCAAATAAGTATAGGATTTCAGCATTTTTGATAATAGGTTATAATTGTGAAACAATGATAAATAAATTTTGCTAAATCGTTTTATTTAATTGAAATTATATTTTTTAGAGTATAATTAAATTCACCATAATCGTATCGATAAAAAAATCAAGTCGCATCCGGCCCGTTCATTAGTCATTTTCACACCGCAGCGGTTAACCTATTTATGCGGAGATTTGAATTATTGAAAAACAAATAAAACAGGAGATCTAAAACATGAGAAAAATAATCGTACTATCATTTATCACATTAGATGGGGTAATGCAAGGCCCGGGCGGCCCTGAAGAAGATACTTCAAACGGTTTCAAATTAGGCGGCTGGACTGCCCCTTATGGCGATGAAGAACTGGGGAAAGTAATGCAAAAACAATTAGAACCTGCCGACCTGCTATTAGGCCGTAAAACCTTTGACATTTTTGCAGATTATTGGCCAAAGCACGCACAGTACTGGCCGGGCATTATGGAAGTAAACAAATATGCTTTCTCTAATACCCTTACCGAATCCGACTGGGATAACTCACATTTTTTGAAAACCGTTGACGATATCAAGCGATTAAAAAATTCAGAAGGTCGTGACCTAAAGATCTGGGGCAGCAGCGAGTTGGTCAAATTGTTGTTGAAGCACGATCTGATCGACGAGTTCTGGCTCAACATCTATCCTATTATCCTGGGCAACGGCAAAAAACTTTTTGGTAACGATGCCATACCTAAAGAATTTGAACTGGCTGAAAGCCATATCACGCCTAAGGGAGTCATCGTTACTAACTATAAAAAAAGCGGCGAGGTAAAGACCGGCACCGTTGGCCCGGAATAATCGCCAATACATTTCCTGATATAAATAAAGCCGCTTAATGCGGCTTTATTATTTTAATTGCCACAGATGTATATATTTGTTCAACACCGATAAAACTGCACCTGTTTATATGAGAACCATCTTCACCTTTATCAAAAGCGCGGCATTGTTATGCTTTTTAACAGCCAGTGCCATTGCGCAGGATACCAACAAACTACCTGCATGGGCATTAGGTGGTTTTAAGCGCGAAACAACGCTTAATCCCATCATATCGCCGGATAGTACTACCCGCTTCTTTGACCCTGTCTTGAAGAAATATGTAGGATGGGAATCAAACGATACCTTTAACCCAGGGGCGGCTGTTTATAGAGGTAACGTAGTGGTGCTTTATCGTTCTGAGGATAAATCTGGTGTGGGGATAGGCTACCGTACCTCGCGTTTGGGATATGCGGCAAGCACGGATGGTTTACATTTTAAACGCGATAAAGCACCGGTGTTCTACCCCGGCAATGATAGCCAGAAAAAATACGAGTGGCCGGGCGGCTGCGAAGATCCGCGTGTAGCAGTCACCGTTAACGGCACCTACGTGGTATTCTATACGCAATGGAATCGCGACGTACCCCGCCGGGGCGTTGCTACTTCAAAAGACCTGAAACACTGGACCAAACACGGGCCAATTTTCGAGGATGCCTACAAAGGCAAGTTCCTAAACATTCCGCATAAATCGGCATCAATACTTACCAAAATTGTGAACGGTAAACAGGTAGTAGCCAAAGTAAAAGGCAAATACTGGATGTACTGGGGTGAGCTGCATGTGTACGCCGCAACCTCAACAAATTTGGTTGACTGGACACCTGTCGTAAACCCTGATGGTAATCTTACTGAACTATTCTCTCCCCGTAAAGGCTTTTTCGATAGCGAATTGACCGAATGCGGCCCACCTGCTATCATGACGGATAAAGGCATTGTGTTACTCTATAACGGCAAGAACAAAGCAGGCGACGACGGCGACAAACGTTTTACGCCTAACAGTTACTGTGCAGGGCAGGGTTTATTTGATAAGAACGATCCGCTGAAGTTTATAACCCGTTTGGATGTACCGTTCATGCGGCCGATGGCATCGTTTGAGAAAAGCGGCCAGTATCCTGCAGGTACGGTTTTCCTTGAGGGGATGGCTTACTTTAAAAAGAAATGGTTCCTGTACTATGGCGCGGCAGATTCGAGGGTTTGTGTGGCTGTCTACGACCCGGCCAAACCCGCAAAGGCTGATCCGATAAATTGAGCCAAGTGTTCACGTTCATGAACACCGTGAACGCTCGTGAACATTTTGACTTGTCATGACCTGGTTTGACAAAATAGCGACTCACCCTCCGCCGTCGCGAGCTTTCAGCTCGTGACTATGCATGGGGTCAGCTTTCAGCTGACGGAAGCAGAATGCTTCCTGCATGCCGTGGTACGAGATACGCTGTGCTAATCTCGCAACGGCAAACTATTTTGGCTGCGCTTCTGTTGCTTTTTTATGCAGCAGGCAACCCTCATTTTCCCGCATCAGTTATTTAAGAAACACCCTGCAGTGAGTAAAAGCCGAGAGGTCTATCTTATCGAGGAAGAACTCTTTTTCAATCAATACGTCTTCCACAAAAAGAAATTGGTGCTGCACCGCGCGTCCATGCAGTATTATGCGGATCATCTGAAAGATTTGGGTATCAAAGTGAATTATATTGAGGCAACGGATCAGCTTTGCGATATCCGAAAGCTGATACCTCATTTGGCTAAGCAAGGCGTAGAGAATGTCCATTACGCCCATGTGGCCGATGACTGGCTGGAGAAACGCATCATATCCGCTTGCGAAAAAAAAAACATCAGCCTAAAGAAATACCCAACCCCAAACTTCCTGAACAGTGTTGATGATGTAGCTGATTACTTCGACGGGAAGAAAACCTATTTCCAGACAGATTTCTATATCGCGCAGCGAAAGCAGCACAATATCTTGTTAGAGCGTAACGACAAACCCTTAGGCGGGAAATGGACGTATGATACCGAGAACCGCCAGAAGTTTCCGAAAAATGAAGTAGTGCCGATGCTGAACCCGCCTGAAGAGAATAAATATGTTAAGGACGCCATAAAATGGGTAGATAAACATTATTCCGACAACTACGGCGATACCCGCTCGCCTTTCGGAAACATTGGGGGCTTCTATCCCGTTACCCACCACGAGGCTGTGCTTTGGCTGAATGACTTCCTAAAACATCGCTTTGATAAATTTGGGGTTTACGAGGATGCCATGGTAACCGGCGAGAGCTTTTTGTACCATTCTATCCTGTCGCCGCTTATTAATACGGGGTTACTGGATCCGCAGCAGGTGATAGATAAAACGCTTGATTTTGCGGCGGATAATGATATTCCTTTGAACTCTTTGGAAGGTTTTATCCGCCAGATAATAGGTTGGCGCGAGTTTATCCATATCGTGTACGAGCGCGAAGGCGTTAAGCAGCGCACCAAAAACTACTGGGGCTTTACACGCCGAATCCCTAAGACTTTTTGGAAGGGTGAAACCGGCATAGCTCCCGTTGATACGGTTATCAAACGCGTGCTGCATACAGGCTACAGTCACCATATTGAGCGGCTGATGGTGATGGGTAATTTTATGCTGCTCTGCGAGTTTGACCCCGATGATGTTTACCGCTGGTTTATGGAGATGTACATTGATGCTTACGACTGGGTGATGGTGCCCAACAGCTATGGCATGACCCAGTTTGCCGATGGCGGCCTGATGATGACCAAACCTTACATCAGCGGCAGCAACTACCTCATGAAAATGGGCAACTGGCCAAAAGGGGATTGGCAGGATACCTGGGACGGCCTTTTCTGGCGTTTTATGCACAAGCACCGTAACTTCTTTTCACAAAACCCGCGGCTTGGCATGCTGGTAAAGTCGTTTGATAAAATGGATGCGGAGAAAAAGAAACGGCATTTGCATAATGCAGAGGAGTTTTTGAAGGAGTTGGATGAGCAAGCGTAGTTGCCTGCAGCATAGTTGACTCACCCGGTCATCGCTACGCTTGACCACCCTCTCTACTTCGTAAAGAGGGTAAAAAAATAATGTTTTTCTATATCCTCTTTTCGCATAGCGAAGAGAGGGTCGACGAGCGTAGCAAAGTCGGGGTGAGTAAAAAATCGGCGAGTTAAATTAAAATAAACTTTCAAAAAGTTTTGAAAGTTTAAAAAGAGTATTTACATTTGTACATGCAATTACCAGAGGCAAAGCAAAAGTTTATTGAAACCTGGGGCAAGTTAGGCTCTGAGTGGGGTATTAACCGCACCATGGCGCAGGTACATGCTTTGCTTTTAGTAACGCCGGATGCGTTGACTACCGAAGAGGTAATGGAAGAATTGAGCATCTCTCGCGGTAACGCCAACATGACCCTGCGGGACCTGATGAGCTGGGGGCTGATAGAAAAACAACACAAGCCGGGCGAACGCAAGGAGTATTTTTACGCCGATAAAGATATATGGAATATTGCCCGCCAGGTTGCCAAAGAACGTCGCAAACGCGAACTGGAACCGGTGCTGAAGGTATTAGACGAACTGGTACAGGTAAAAGGTGATAAGAACGATCCGGCGTTTAAAACCTTTCATAAGTCAGTAACTGACATCAACAAGATGTCGAAAAATGTTGACCGTACTTTAGATACCATGCTTAAAGCTGATGAAAGCTGGTTCTGGGGTTCGATCTTCAAAATATTTAAGTAGGGACATTTTTTTTGCTCTTTATATTTCATATTTTACTGAAACTTCAATACATATAGATATATCAAACAATATAAACACCTAAACCTTATCATATAAATCCATCATTCACAATTTAATCCATCACATCATGAACTACTTCATTTTAACCTACGCATTCTACCTCGGTATCAGCATTGCATTAACCATTTGGGTAGCCAAAGTTCTGTTCAAAAACGGCCGCATATTTCTGGTTGATATATTCCATGGCAACCAGGATCTGGCCGATTCTGTGAACCGGTTACTGGTAGTAGGCTTTTACCTGGTTAACATAGGGTATATGACGTTGGTACTGCGCGAGGAAGGCATTATACAAAACACGCAGGTATTGATTGAGGTACTGAGCCGTAAACTGGGTACCATTATCCTGATACTGGGAACTATGCACTTCCTTAACCTTACCATCTTTTTTAAACTGCGCAACCGTGCCCGTGCAGAGAAAACCATCTTCGCCCGCGTGGAAGGTCAACAAACATTTACCGAACCTAAATAATCCTAAGTGATGAAAACGCTTGGCAATTACACTATACTTTACGATGCAGAATGCCCTATGTGCAATATCTATACAAAGGCGTTTGTTAAAACCGGCTTGCTGGATAAAGATGGCCGCGCACCCTACCAGGAACTGCCGCAGGATGCTTGTCCGCTGGTTAACCGCCAACGTGCGGCAGATGAGATAGCCCTAATAAACCGCGAAACCGGCGAGGTT
>JAESTD010000320.1 GCA_016763755.1 Mucilaginibacter sp. | reverse complement strand
GCGGCGGTGGCGGCGGTCGTCAGAACAATAACAACCAAAACCGCAACAACAACCAAAATAACCGCAACCGCAACAACGGGGGGGCTAAGAAGTATTAAGTAGTTAATAGATAATAGTTCATGGTTCATAGCTTTTAAAACGCCATATTTTTGCAGATAAATTTTATAATCTTTGTGACGTGATAGCGATTACAGCATGCTTATTGCTATGAACTATCAACCATCAACAATGAACTAAAAACAACTATGAAGAACGCATTCGAGATACAGGGCGGTAAAAAGCTTAAGGGAGAAATAATACCCCAGGGCGCAAAGAACGAAGCCCTGCAAATTATATCGGCCGTGTTATTAACCGGCGAAAAAATGACTATCAGCAACATCCCTGATATACAGGATGTAAACTAATTGATTGAGCTTTTGGGTGATATGGGTGTTGAGGTTAACCGCATTTCGCGCGATACTGCCACCTTTGAAGCCAAAGAGATAGATCAGGACTTTTTTAACTCCGAAGCGTTTAAAACCAAAGGCGGTGGCCTGCGTGGTTCTATCATGATCCTTGGCCCGCTGTTGGCGCGTTTCGTCAGTGCCTCGATCCCAAAACCGGGTGGCGATAAAATCGGCCGCCGCAGGCTGGATACCCACTTTCTGGGTTTCGAGAAATTGGGCGCTCGTTTTGACTACAACCCCGAGAATGGATTTTATAATGTAGATGCATCAAACCTTCAGGGTACTTATATCCTGTTAGATGAAGCATCGGTTACGGGTACGGCTAACATTGTAATGGCTGCTGTACTGGCAAAAGGTACTACCACCATTTATAACGCCGCCTGCGAACCATACCTGCAACAGCTTTGCAAAATGCTTAACCGCATGGGTGCTAAGATCAGCGGCATTGGCTCAAACCTGTTAACGATTGAGGGTGTAACTGAATTAGGTGGCACCGAGCATCGTATGCTGCCGGATATGATAGAGATCGGATCATTCATTGGCCTTGCCGCCATGACCGGTTCTGAGATTACCATCAAAGATGTACACTACGATGAACTGGGTATGATACCGGATGTTTTTAAACGCTTGGGTATTAAACTGGAACGTCGTGGCGATGATATTTATATTCCTGCACAAGATCATTACGAGATAGATACCTTTATTGACGGATCGCTGCTTACTGTGGCAGATGCCCCATGGCCGGGTTTCACCCCCGACCTGCTGAGCATTGTTTTGGTAGTGGCTACACAAGCCAAAGGCTCAGTATTGATCCACCAAAAAATGTTTGAGAGCCGCCTGTTCTTTGTGGACAAGTTGTTGGATATGGGCGCAAATATTATCCTTTGTGATCCGCACCGTGCAACTGTTATCGGCCTGGATAAGCAAATTCAGTTGCGTGGCATCTCCATGACCTCGCCCGATATCCGCGCCGGTGTATCTTTGCTGATTGCTGCATTATCGGCTCAGGGCCAGTCCACCATTTATAACATCGAACAAATAGAACGCGGCTATCAGAATATTGATGATCGCCTGCGCGCCATCGGTGCGGATATTAAACGCGTATAGGGAGCTGAAAGCTAAAAGCTAAAAGTTGAAAGGTGAAAGCTTGAGAACGTATCTCTCTCTTTCACCTTTTGTTTTTATTAAACTTTTTGCTTTCAGCTTTAGGCTTTCTGCTTTTAGCTCTTTTCACTACATTTATGGCTTCCAGTACAACACATCTGCAATGCCTTACAAAAACCGGAAATCATCATACTTCCCGTTTATCCTGATATTTGTAGCCGTAAAGGTTATTCTAAATCTTTTTGCGCTTAATAATTTCGGCTTTCACCGCGATGAGTTGCTGCACCTGGTACTTGGCGACCACCTCGATTGGGGCTATAAAGAAGTGCCGCCGTTTATCGCATTGCTGGCAAAAATAACGCTCAGCTTATTTGGCGATTCGGTTTTTGCAGCACGTATTTTCTCAACACTTGCCAGCGGATTGATCATCTGGCTAACCGGGCTCATCACTGTTGAATTGGGCGGTAAACGCTTTGCTATTACCGTTGCGTGTTTAGCGCTTATCTTCTCGCCTGCGTTTGCGGCCAGCGGATATCTGTTCCAACCCGTGGTGTTCGATCAGCTTTGGTGGGTGCTTACGGTTTGGTTATTTATCAAATATCTGAACACGGCCGATGTACGCTACCTATACTGGCTGGGTGCGGCTGTAGGTTTGGGAATGTTGACCAAATACACCATGGCATTTTTTACTGGGTCGTTGATTATCGGTATCCTGATAAGCCGTGAGCGTAAATTGCTTTATAACCGCCATGTATTTTATGCTGCGCTGGTTGCTGCCGCAATCTTTTTGCCCAATGTGATATGGCAATTTGCGCATCACCTGCCGGTGATAACGCACATGCGCGAATTGCGCGAAACCCAGTTGGATTACGTGCACCCGATGGATTTTGTTGAACAGCAATTATTAGTTAATGGAACGGCGTTGTTTGTTTGGCTAACGGGTTTTGTGGCTTTGTTTGTTGCCTTTAGGTTGCGCAGGTTCAGGTTTATGGCGATAGCTTATATTTCGATATTCTTGTTTTTACTAAAGATGAATGGCAAAAGCTATTACATTTTTGGTGCTTACCCTATGTTGTTCGCCACGGGCGGCTTTGCTTTTGAACGGATCTTAAAACGTAAGGCATATATATTACGGAGCATCGCGCTATTAGTAGTAGTTCTTCCTAACCTTCTTTTGCTGCCAATATTACTGCCCATATTACCTTTAAAAGACACCGTTGCATTTATCAAAAGCAAAACTACGCGCTATCCGTTCATGAAATTCATAGTTACCTGGGAAGATCAAAAACAGCACCCGCTTACCCAGGACTACGCCGACATGCTTGGCTGGGACGAGATGGCAAAAAAAACCGCAGATTTTTACCATAGCCTTACTCCTGAACAACAAAAAAACACACAATTATTTGCAGACAATTACGGCGAAGCAGGCGCGTTACATCTCTATCGCCATAAATATAATTTACCCGAGGTGGTATCCCTAAACAGTAGTTTTCAGCTTTGGGCTGCGGATAACCTCAATGCTAAGTATATTATTTATATAGATGATGATGATAATGTTGAAAGCAGGTTAAGTAAGGTAGTAGCAAGCTATAAACTCGTCGGTGAGGTTACAACTCCGTTTGCCAGGGAGCGCGGCACGAGAATTTACCTCATAACCGATCCATCGCCCAAGTTGAATGAGATATACCGGGCGGAACTGGCTAAAAAGCGTTTGCAGTAAAACAAAACTTGGCATATTGAGCTTGTCGAAACATCACTGAGTGGCAGGGCCTTAGACAAGCTCAGGCTGACAAATAAAATTAATCACACATGCGCGGCCTCAAAACCATCTTATTTCTTACTATCTCCAACACCTTCATGATATTTGCCTGGTACGGGCACCTTAAGTTTAAGGAATACAGTTGGGGTAAGAACCTTGGCCTGCTTTCCATCATCCTCATAAGCTGGGGGATGGCGTTTTTTGAATATCTTTTCCAGGTACCTGCCAACCGCGCCGGCTTTAAAGAAGATGGCGGCCCGTTCTCGCTGGTTCAGCTCAAAACCATCCAGGAAGCCATTACGCTCATCGTCTTTATGCTATTCACACTCGTTTTTTTTAAAACCGAAAAATTGGGTTGGAACCATTTGGTTGGTTTTAGCTTGATCGTATTGGCGGTGTTTGTGATATTTAAAAAGTGGTAGTAGCATTTTCGTGGTGTTCACGATGTTCATGAACACCGTGAACGTTCATGAACACCGTGAACGCTTGCTAACCATAGCTGGCGCACGCGTGTCGCGTGTGCCATACACAAGCAGACTTTTGAATCACTATCTTGAATAGATCACACGCAGCACGCGTGCGCCAGCCAATGGGACCGGATATCTCCCCCCGCTTCTAAGCAAATCTCCTCGATCCCGAAAATTTCCTAAATCCAGGCACCGTTTTCACCGACACTTTTCTACCCTTTACCGACCAAAACCTGTACTGTGTCTAAATTACACTTATGACCTGTAACGTTTCCCTGCCGGGGGCGTCATATCAGTGTAGTTAACAAAACAACATTACATATATTATTCATAATCAAAATATTAATAGTCATGAAAACAAGAATTTTAACCATCGTAGCCGTAGCATTTATGGCCATGGTAAGCACAAAAACCACCTTCGCTAACACCAATAATGGTAAAGAAAATGAAGCAACTGTTTTAACAAACATCAGCAAGATCAACAAGATCGAAATTCACGGAAACGTTGAGCTTTATGTATCAGACGGCGACAGCGATAAAGTAAAAGTTTACAACAAATACTATGCTGAGAACGCTTTGGTACAAAGCCAGAACGGTGCACTGCGCATCTCATCATACGGCGATCAAAAATTAGTTGTATGGGTTACAGCAAACGATTTACAAGCAATCGCTGCATATGATAACGCCGAAGTGAAATCATTTGGTAACCTTTCAAAAATTGAATTGGATGTTAAACTTTATAACAATGCAAAAGCCGATCTAAAACTGGATGCCTACAAAGCAAACGTTATTGTAAATGATGCTGCCAAATTAACCCTTGCAGGTACCGTTAATGATTACAGCCTTGCTTATACACAACCAGCCAATGTAGAACACGATAACCTGGTATCTTTAAACGCCGTGAAAACTCAGATAGTAAAAGCCAACACCTTATCAAGTTTATAATAACAACAAGCTCAAAACCTTATCTTATTTTTCAAAGCCGTCGTTAATTGAATGATGGCTTTTTTAATTTTTAATGTAACTTCATGCGGCGAAGCATCGTCAAAAAACACTAAAACTGAACCCTTATGAAAACCTCACTTAAAATATCTCTCCTTATCGCTTTGGCCTTTACTACTGCTTTAACCTCATCATGCAAAAGGTTTCGCTGCAAGAAAGGATCGGGCAACGTAAAAACCGAAACCCGCAAAACAGGTGATTTTACCAAACTGGAAATCTCCGGCGGTTACAAAGTGACCCTTAAACAAGATAGCTCGCAAAGTTTAACTATAAGTGCCGATGACAACCTGTTAGAATACATCCAAACCAATGTAAGCGGTAACACCTTAGAAATTAAAAGCAAACGCAATATTTGCGGCAGTAGGGACATTACCGTAGTGGTGGGTGTACGTAATTTAGATGCGTTAAAAGCATCGGGCGGCATAGAGATCAAATCTGATGGCAGGTTAAATACTAAAAACTTTGACCTGGATCTATCAGGAGCAACTAAAGTTGAGATGGATCTTAGCGCTGCTGCTGTACGTGCTGAAGGATCTGGCGCTACAGAGTTAGACCTGCGTGGGCAGGCAGCTTCTGCCGATGTTCGTTTAACAGGTTCCGGCAAGATAAATGCCCTGGACTTTGTGGTTGGCCGCTACAACCTTGAAACTACCGGCGCAAGCGAGTGTAACATCAATGTTTTAAACGAGCTAAATATACACAGTACTGGTGCATCTGATGTTAAATATCGTGGCAACCCAACAACCGTAAACACCGATAAAACCGGCGCGGCGTCTGTCAAAAAGATCGAATAATAAAAACCGGTTTTTATTTATAACTTACTGTAACACTTGACGGTCTATTATCGTCATTGTTATTTTAAAGATTTTACTTAAAGACCATCACAATGAAAAAATTTAAAAAATGGACTGCTTATACCATTATCACTTTGCTGCTGATTGTGGTTGCAGCCGTGTCATACATCACCCTTGCCCTGCCAAACGTAGGCAAACCAAAAGATATCAAAATTGAATTAACGCCGCAGCGCATTGCCCGCGGTAAATACCTGGCTAATTATGTTGCAGTTTGTATCGATTGTCACTCTACCCGCAAATGGGGCGAGTTTGCTGGCCCTATTGATACCACACACATTGGCGCCGGTGGCGAGCACTTTGATAAAAACGTCGGCTTCCCGGGCGATGTATTTGTACCTAACATCACCCCATCAAATTTAAAAACGTGGACGGATGGCGAACTTTACCGCGCTATAAATACCGGTGTGCGTAAGGATGGCTCGGCTATATTCCCAATCATGCCTTACTCATCATACGGCAAGATGGAACAGGAAGATATTTACAGCATCATTGCTTACATCCGTACCCTTAAAACATATAACAATACCTACCCTGCCCGCAAGCTTGATTTCCCGCTAAATATTATTGTACATACTATGCCGTCCAAGGCTGCGGAAAGCACACGCCCTGCAGAAAACGATACCGTGGCTTACGGTAAATATTTGATCACCACAGCTGCCTGCGCAGATTGCCATACTAACAACAAAGGCCTCGAATATGGGGGCGGTAAAGAATTTGGCATGCCGGGGGGTACCGTACGCTCATCCAACATTACAACTGATGCTACGGGTATCGGAGCATGGAGTAAAACAGCGTTTATTACCAGGTTTAAACAATACAATAGCAATGCTAAAACACATATGGTTAACCCAGGCGATTTCCAGACCGTTATGCCCTGGTATCGTTACAGCGGCATGAGCGAGAATGATCTGGGTGCTATCTATGCATATCTGCGTACCGTAAAGCCTGTAAAAAACAAGGTGATTAAATTTAGCGTAAAGCAAAACACAAAAGGCTAATATTTCTGAAAATAAATTCATACTTTTGCGCCTCTAATTTTGTATTGTCGCCTATCATAAAACGGCTATACACAACACATTAACAAAACGGTAAAAGATGAATATATCACAGGAGAAAAAAGACGCCCTGAATGCAACGTTAACTATCAGTCTTAGCCCGGCCGATTACCAGCCGCAGGTTGATAAAGCTATTAAAGACCAAGCTAAAAAAGCGCAGCTTCCGGGTTTCCGCAAAGGCATGGTTCCGGCAGGCCACATCAAAAAAATGTACGGTAAAAGCATTTTGGTTGATGAGATCAATACTTTGTTATCAGACAAGCTGAACAAATATATTGAAGAAGAAAAGCTTGAAGTATTAGGCCAGCCCCTGCCAAAGCTTGATGACGAGAAAGAATACAACTGGGACTTTAACGATGAGTTTGAGTTTGTTTACGAATTAGGTTTAGCGCCTGAATTTACTGTTGATTTCTCATCAAAAGATAAATTAACCCAGTACGTGATCAAAGTTGATGCTGAGACGTTGGCTTCACGCGAGAAAAACATCCGTCGCGCGTATGGCAAAATGACAAACCCTGACGTATCGGCAGATGATGACGTACTTTATTCCGTATTAGAGCAACTTTCACCTGATGGTTCTGTTTTTGAAGGTGGCATTAGCAACACAACATCTGTACGTTTAGACCAGATCAAAAACGAAGAGGTTAAAAAATCTCTGATCGGTTTAAAGAAAGATGATGTAGTTACTTTAGATATTCAGAAAGCTTTTGATAACGATGCAGCTAAAGTTGCAGGTTTATTAAAAATTGAAGAAGACGAAGCAGCTGAGTTAAAATCAAACTTCCAGCTTACGATTAAAAACGTTAACCGTTTAGATGAGGCTGATCTTAACCAGGAGTTCTTTGATAAATTGTTTGGTGAAGGTGTTGTAACAACCGAAGAAGGTTTCCGTGAGAAGATCACTGAAGAGCTTGAGACCATGATGCAACAGGACAGCGAACGCAAATTGCAAAACGATATCTATAACCTTACTTTAGATAAAGTACAATTTGAATTGCCTGATGAGTTCCTGAAACGCTGGTTAAAAGCAACCAACGATAAACTTTCTGACGAGGAGTTAGAAGGCGGTTATGCAGACTTTGCTAAAAACCTAAAATGGACGCTTATTGCCAACAAAATTGTAGTTGATAACAAGATCGATATTAAATACGATGAGGTGTTTGCTTACGCTAAACAAAGCCTGAACAACCAGTTCAGAATGTACAGCCAGCAATCATTAACCGAAGAGCAATTGGCACAATACACTGTTCAATATCTGCAAAACAAAGAAAATGCAAACAAGATATTTGAAGAAGTGAAAGCCGTTAGGGTTTTTGATTACATTAAAGGTGTAATTACGCTTGATAAAAAAGAGATCTTGTTCACAGATTTTAACAAACTGGAAGACTAAGTATTTTTTCTTATATAATACTTTTACCAAAAGCATTTGCCAAAAGGCAGGTGCTTTTGTGTTTTAGGCAGGAAGCCTCTCCCCTATCGGGGGAGATTTAGTGGGGGCTTTTAAAAGGAATTTTTGTCATGCTGAACGTAGTGAAGCATCTATTCGCCGACGAGCATAGCGCAGATCAGATTCTTCGCTCTCGCTCAGAATGACAACGATAATAGACGGAGCTTAAAGCCCCTCTCCTTTGGAGAGGGGTTTGGGGAGAGGCTTCCTTTGGGGAGAAGCCAAGCTTAATTTTTACTTTCTAAAAACTAAATTGTACTAAATCTATTCAACTAAAAACTATATTTAACCCCAATACCTAAAAAGAATAAACAACATACATCATGAGTAGTATTGCAGATAAAAACGAATTCCGAAAATACGCTGTTAAACATCACCGTATCAGCAGCACTTACGTAGATAAATTTATTGGCGGCGTTAACCGCGCCTCAAGCCCATCAGGTATTGTTACCGGCCCGGGCATCACCGGCATGACGCCATACATCATTGAAGAGCGCCCAATGAACATAGCCCAGATGGACGTGTTCTCGCGTTTAATGATGGATCGTATCATCTTCCTTGGCGATGCGATTTACGACCAGAATGCCAACATCATCCAGGCGCAGCTATTGTTCCTGCAATCGGCAGATGCTAAACGCGATATTCAGATCTACATCAACTCACCGGGTGGTTCGGTATATGCAGGCTTGGGTATCTATGATACCATGCAGTTCATCTCTAACGATGTAGCCACGATCTGTACAGGTATGGCAGCATCAATGGGTGCCGTGCTTTTAGTAGCCGGTACAAAAGGCAAACGCGCTGCGTTGCCACACTCAAGGGTGATGATTCACCAGCCATCAGGCGGTGCACAAGGTCAGCAATCTGATATAGAGATCACGTATCACGAGATCACCAAACTGAAGAAAGAACTGTACGAGATCATAGCCGACCATAGCGGTGCCGATTACCAGAAAGTTTGGGACGCATCAGACCGCGACCATTGGATGATTGCCGAAGAAGCCAAAGAGTTTGGTATGGTTGATGAAGTATTAAGGGCCAGCACAAGTAAATAATTTATAAACAATTAGCGGGAAAAATCCTTTAACTGTGTAAGGGTTTGTAAACACCCGCTAATTGATTATTTTTGATAAAAGAATACTGAAATGAACAAGAACAGCAAGGAGATCAGATGCTCGTTTTGTGGCGCAGGAAAACAAGACTCCCTGATGCTGATAGCCGGTTTGGATGCACACATTTGTGATAAATGTGTTGACCAGGCCAACGAGATCTTAGCCGAGGAGCTGAAGGTACGCAAGGTAAAAGCGTCGCCGGCTGTGCCATCGGTACTGAAACCTTCTGAAATAAAAACCCACCTTGATCAATATATTATCGGTCAGGATGATGCTAAAAAAGTATTGTCTGTAGCCGTCTATAACCACTACAAACGCCTTAATCAGCGGGTGGATAAAGATGAAGTAGAGATAGAAAAATCGAACATTATTATGGTTGGCGAAACCGGTACAGGCAAAACCTTGCTGGCAAAAACGCTTGCTAAAATATTGAACGTTCCGTTTTGTATCTGTGATGCTACGGTTTTAACAGAAGCCGGTTACGTTGGCGAAGACGTTGAAAGTATCCTTACTCGCCTGCTGCAGTCTGCCGATTACGATGTAAATGCTGCCGAACGCGGTATAGTTTACATAGATGAAGTGGATAAAATTGCCCGCAAAAGCGATAATGCATCCATTACCCGCGATGTAAGCGGCGAAGGTGTGCAACAAGCATTATTGAAGATACTGGAAGGTACTATGGTGAATGTACCGCCACAAGGTGGCCGCAAACACCCGGACCAAAAGATGATCACGGTGAACACCAGCAACATCCTGTTTATCTGCGGTGGCGCGTTTGACAGCATCGAGAAAAAGATTGCTAACCGCTTACGTACCCAAACCGTTGGTTACAAATTTAAACACGATAATGCTGAGGTTGACCTGAAGAACCTGTATAAATACATTACCCCACAGGATCTTAAATCATTTGGGTTGATACCTGAGCTGATTGGCCGTTTGCCTGTACTCACCTATCTGAACCCGTTGGATCGTGACGCATTGCACAACATCCTTACAGAGCCTAAAAACTCGCTGCTTAAGCAATACAAAAAACTGTTTGAGTACGAAGGTGTGAAACTTGAGTTTGACCCCGAAGTTTTAGACTTTGTGGTTGATAAGGCAATGGAGTTTAAATTAGGCGCTCGTGGCCTTCGTTCAATCTGCGAAGCCATCATGATTGATGCCATGTTCGAGTTCCCGTCTAAGAAGGATGTTAAGCGTTTAAATGTCACGCTTGATTACGCCAGAGAGAAGTTTGAAAAGAGCGATCTTAAAAAGTTAAAGGTAGCTTAACCAAAATATCACAGCAAATTACTATATTTGCATATCTCAAAACACAAGGCACCCTGGCAATTAGCCGGGGTTTGCTGTATAAAAACGTTTCGTTTTTATAACCTGCGGCCGCCCGGTCGCCATAAAACAACATATCGTATGAACGAAGAATTAGAAGTAAAAAAAGAGGACAGCACCCCCGCTGCCAAAGCACCCAAAGAGGTGACATCGCCCGTTAAAAGCGGATTAAAAACAAAAGAAGCCATTGTAGCCAACTGGCTGCCACGTTACACCGGCAGGCCTTTAGATCAATTTGGCGAGTACATCATCCTTACCAATTTCTCAAAGTATCTGCAGTTATTCTCAGACTGGAACGAGAATGCGCCTATCATGGGTTTAGATAAACCAATGCAAAGCGTAACTGCAGGTGGTATCACCATCATCAACTTTGGTATGGGCAGTTCGGTTGCTGCAACCGTGATGGACTTGCTTACCGCCATCAAACCAAAAGCAGTTATCTTCCTCGGTAAATGCGGCGGATTGAAAAAGAAGAACAACGTAGGCGACCTTATC
>JAESTD010000319.1 GCA_016763755.1 Mucilaginibacter sp. | reverse complement strand
TTACACCAAATACTTCGAATACTTTTGGGAGAGTACAAACAAAACCATCTTCTTTGCCATATTGGCGCTTTCGTTTTGGCTGGTAGGCAGAAAGGCAGAGAAGATCTGGAACGTAAAGATCAAATCTCCATCTGCTTAATAAACTTTAAATTGAATCGGGACAATATTTGTTCCAGTATTCAATCATCAGGTCTTTGCCGTAATTGGTAAAATTTGTGCCCATAGATGGGGTGGGTGTAAATTCTCCAAATACGCAGCCTTTGGCGGTCGCGTAAAAGTCGAGGCGCACAAACATGCCGTAGCTTTCGCTCAGTAATTTTGCCTTGCTAACCATTTTCTCAAAGCAGGCAGGTTTCACCAGATTTTGAGCCGCTGGATAATTGAATTGTATTTTGCGCAAACGGTTCCACCTCTCGTCGAAAAATGCGCCAAAGCCGGTTTTAGGGCTTAGACGATCGATCACATACAAACAAGCTATCTTACCCTTAAAGCAATAAAACTTGTAATCGGTAAGTATGGTGTGCTCACCATTCTCGTTTTGTAAAAACTCCTCAACCAGAAATTCGAGGTGGTGGTTTTTGTATACTTCCTGTTTAAGTATGTTCTTGATCTCCTGTTCGCTGTATGGTTTTTTGTCAAAAAGGTTTAGTCCGCCTTTCATCAAAAAAACGTAGTTTGAAGAGTGCCCGATAGTGGGCCTTATCACATAATTCTCAGGAAGTTTAGAGAAATCGATGCTGTCGATGTCCCTGCCGCGCCAATAAAGATCGGCCACCTGGCAGTTATGCATTTTGGCAAATTCGCGGGCGTTATACTTATTGCTGAGTTTGCGTTGCCAATAACGCTCTTTGGTTCACTTCTCAATTGGGTCGTGGCGGCTCATGTTAATATTACGTATCCTCTCGGCATGTTTATCTTCCCAGAAAATCTCATGCCTTTTTAAAATTCGGTCTTTAAACTGACCACGGTCGCGGAAATAACTAATAACTGTTCCAATCATAGGTAGAAGAATTGGTGATTCGTTACGCCGCTAATTTACCAGCCTCAGCTTAAAATACAGAAGATTTAAGGCACTCTGTACCTGGATTTGATGCCCTGGTGGGAAAGATTGTGGAAATTTTCCTGAGAGTTAATGATGTTAAAAAAGGCCAGATAAACCTGTTTGCAGATATGATATGCCGCAAAAGCGAAGAATAGTACAGCGATCCCTGCATCGATTAACCGGTTGCTCAACTCAAATTTTTGCTTATGTAACTGGCGAATTTGGCGTATAGAATTAAAGATAATTTACTTAATGATTTAAATAATAACTCGTTTTTTTTGCGATATCATATAAAACAATTTCTTCGGTCTTTTTGGGGAGTTTGGTCATTTTGTACAATCCGTCAGGATAAATTTTGTAATCTTTTTCAGAAATATTTTTGAAACTAAGAGTGTCTGATCGCATCGTCCAAAAAAACTTGTATTCACGCCCCGCTCCATCCGTGACGATACCTGAACTATCTTGCTGAAAGATTAATTTTAAACAAACATTTCCAGTTACTATAACTTCACCTTCATTCTGCCGGGCACAATTCGTCCAAATACCCTGTTGATTCGCTTGAAAAGGATTTTGCTTATATTTTTTAACAGCCTGCTTACAATTAGCCAAAACAGATAATGGCAATAGCAATGTCCATGATTTGAATTTCATAAAGCTTTTTTTATCGGATTGATAACTAATGATGCTTAAAAAAAGCCAGATAAACCTGTTTGCAGATATGATATGCCGCAAAAGCGAAGAATAGTATAGCGATCCCAGTATCTATTAAGCGGTTACTTAATTCAAATTTTTGCTTAATATATCCGGCAAATTTGGCGTATAAAAAGAGCCCCAGAAACGCTCCGCCTGCCGAACCTATGCTGAAGATAACCAACGGTAATTTCTCGTCTAAGATCCATTCGTGCGTTATCAGGTAAGCGCCGGTAACCATCCAGAATGGGATCTGCATAGGATTAAGGAAACCTAATAAGATACCGTATTTAATAGAAGCGTGCTCGGAGTATGTGGTTTTTGGTGGCGTATTGCGGCTGCGCCATGCTAAAGTACCCAAAACGGTAAAAAGCACAACCATCACCCAATCTATTATAGTATCTAACCGAACCTGTGCTGCCAGCCATTTGGCACCCAGCATCACAAAAAAGGTAAAGAAAAACTCAACGCAAGAGAACGCGATGATAAACTGCAGCGCCTGTTTCATGCCGCGGTTAATGGTGATCTGTACCAGCGTAAGGTTGATATTACCGGGGGGTATATATCCTATAAAATTGGCAATAACGCCGATGAAAAAGGTCAGGAATATCATCGGGGGTAAAGATAGGCTTAAATAGTTAAATTGATGTTAAGTTAAATCCCGGCAATTACGCTGATCACTTATCGGCACAATACATTCAACGCATAATAACAGTAGTTTGCCAAACAATAATAACCCACTGCAAGTTATCTCTTTAACACCCACAATTAGTAAAGGATTATGAAAAGAAGGATAACATTAGTAGCGCTAATGGGTGTGTTGCTTTTTAGCACCTGTAGCAAAGACAAACCAACTGACAATAATAATAATAACACCGGCGACCCATCGGCTTTAACGGATAAGATACTGACCGAAAATCTCACTTTTCCATGGGAGATTTTATGGGGACCTGATAATCAGCTTTGGATAACTGAACGCGGAGGTAAGATCAGCCGGATTGATCCATCAAGCGGCAAAGCGACTACTTTATTAAGTATAAGCGAAGTGGTATCCCGTGGCGAGGGTGGTTTGCTGGGGATGGTGCTGCATCCTGATTTTACCGCAACCCCCGAAGTTTTTATCGCCTATAATTATGTTAAAAGCGGCAATTACATTAAAAAGGTGGTGAAATATACTTATCGCAATAATGCGCTAAGCAATCCGGTCACTTTAATTGATGATATCCCTGCGGCGGGCAACCATAACGGTACAAGGCTGGCTATATCGCCCGATAGGAAACTTTACATCACCAGCGGCGACGCTGCAGAATCATCGCGTGCACAGGACAAAAATAACCCGGCAGGTAAAATACAGCGCATTAACCTTGACGGTAGCATCCCTGCAGATAACCCGATTGCGGGCAGCCCGGTTTGGAGTTTTGGGCATCGCAACCCGCAAGGGCTTGTATTTGTGGGCGATAGATTATACAGTTCTGAACATGGTAACACTACTGATGACGAAATTAACATTATCCAAAAAGGCCGCAATTTTGGCTGGCCTAACGTAGAGGGTTTCTGTAATACCTCTAACGAGAAAAGCTTTTGCAGCGCTAACGATGTTGTTGAACCCATCCAGGCCTGGACGCCGACCATCGCCCCATCAGGCATTGATTACTATAATAACGATGCAATTCCCCAATGGAAAAACTCGTTGATGCTGGCAGTATTAAAGGATAGCGAGTTACTACAGATACAACTTAATAGCGCAGGTACAGGTGTTGAAAAGGTAAACACCTTTTATAAAGGTAAATATGGTCGCATGCGCGATGTTGCGATATCGCCGGATGGCAAGGTGTATATTATAACCAGTAATGGTAACAATGATAAGGTGATAGAGGTGAGCGCGCAATAATTTCTGTCAGTTTAATAAAATAAGTACTTTTATCGTATCGCGCTGGTATTATATTTTTCCGCCGAGTAAACCTTATCAATTATATGATGCGTTTTAAAAGTCTTCGCTTTTTAATATTTGCCGCAATTATTTTCACCTCATTAAACAGTTGCAAAAAAAGCACACAACCAAATGTAAGCTTAAGCCTAACAGGCACCTACACAAGCGCAACCACGTTTGAGTTAGGAGAAGTTCAAATGTTTACTGCAGCCGGCCAGGTTACGGATGTAAACCTTGTTAAAGATTTTGCAAGGAGACGGCAGCTCGATTTTTCGTGGGAGAAAACAGAGCCGACCAATTTTAGCAGTGGTAAATTTGTATTCGCTAATGACAATGAAGCCACTACTGATTTGCCAAACAGGCACGGGGTAATCACGCCTGTTAATTTTACCGTTATAGACAGGTCGTCCACCAGTTTTGTGTTGAAACAGAACGAGGCTATAAAAAATGTCATTCAAAAAAGCGATCTACGGTCTGTACAACTCGCTATCCTGTCAAACCAACTTCAGCCTATTTCTAACTGCCATACCGAAATACTCGGTGAGCAAGACAGATGCGATTATAATTATCTATTCCCTTTTGTTATTGACAACAACAACCTCAAACTTGCGTATTATACGGTAGCATTACACTGCGAACAAGGAAGCTCGATACAAGGCTATAGCTCTACCGAGGTGGGCCTTTTTAATAAAGCAGTAATACAGCAGCTCATTCCCGGGGATACGTTGGTTGTACAAACCAAATTACTGGCGTTATCAAAAAACTGACCATCCATTTTTGCCACCGTCTTATTTAGAATATATCCAAATAGTAATTGCCTAAACCCCTGACTGTGAATAATTGTTATATTTTGTAAATTCGCGGCTGTTAGCCCAAAATGGGTTGCAACATCTTATTACTTCAATAAAGATCAATTATTATGGCCTTTGATATTGACATGATCAAAAAGGTTTATGATCGCTACAGCACCCGAGTGGATGCTGCCCGCAAAGCGACCGGTAAGCCTCTTACTTTAACCGAAAAAATATTATACGCTCACTTATCAGAGGGAGACGCAAAAAAAGCCTTTGAACGCGGTACCGACTACGTGGACTTTGCACCAGACCGTGTCGCCATGCAGGATGCTACTG
The DNA here is from genome assembly GCA_016763755.1 of Mucilaginibacter sp. Taxonomy (GTDB): domain Bacteria; phylum Bacteroidota; class Bacteroidia; order Sphingobacteriales; family Sphingobacteriaceae; genus Mucilaginibacter. Next base: position 6,004 of record JAESTD010000319.1, on the reverse strand, counting down.
CACAAATGGCGCTTTTACAATTTATGCAGGCTGGCCGCCCGCAGGTTGCTGTACCATCAACCGTACACTGCGACCACTTGATACAAGCCAAAGTAGGTGCTACTACCGACTTAAATACAGCTGTTGATGTTAACCGCGAGGTTTACGACTTCCTTTCATCGGTATCTGATAAATATGGTATCGGTTTCTGGAAAGCCGGTGCGGGTATCATTCACCAGGTAGTGTTAGAAAACTACGCTTTCCCGGGTGGTATGATGATAGGTACCGACTCACACACACCTAACGCGGGTGGTTTGGGCATGGTTGCCATTGGTGTTGGCGGTGCCGATGCTTGTGACGTTATGGCCGGCTTACCTTGGGAGCTAAAATTCCCTAAACTGCTGGGTGTTAAATTGACCGGTAAATTATCTGGCTGGTCATCAGCTAAAGACGTTATTCTGCGTGTTGCAGGTATCCTAACTGTAAAAGGTGGTACCGGTTTCATTGTTGAGTACTTTGGCGAAGGTGCACGCTCATTATCTGCTACAGGTAAAGCTACTATCTGTAACATGGGTGCTGAGATTGGTGCTACTACCTCGATCTTCGGTTACGATGAAAAAGCAGGCGTTTACCTGCGCGGTACAAAACGTGCTGACATTGCTGACTTAGCTGACGCTGTTGCTGAGCACTTAACCGGTGATGATGAGGTTTACGCTAACCCTGAGCAATATTTTGACCAGGTTATCGAAATTAACCTTGACGAGCTTGAACCACACGTAAACGGTCCGTTCACTCCGGATTTGGCTTGGCCTATCTCTAAATTTGCACAAGCAGTTAAAGAAAACAACTGGCCTGCAATTCTTGAGGTTGGTTTGATAGGTTCTTGTACCAACTCATCTTATGAAGATATCACCCGCTCTGCATCAATTGCACAGCAGGCTGTAGATAAAAACCTGACCACTAAAGCCGAGTTCACTATTACTCCGGGTTCAGAGCAGGTACGTTACACTGTTGATCGCGATGGTTACTTAGATACCTTTGCTAAAATGGGTGGCGTTGTATTGGCTAATGCTTGTGGCCCTTGTATTGGCCAGTGGGCACGTCATACTGATGATCCTACACGCAAAAACTCTATCATCACATCGTTTAACCGTAACTTCGCTAAACGCCAGGATGGTAACCCTAACACCCACGCTTTCGTGGCATCACCAGAGATTGTTACAGCATTTGCTATAGCAGGTGATTTAACTTTCAACCCGCTTACTGATACTTTGACTAATGCCAATGGCGAGCAAGTTAAACTTGACGAGCCACAAGGTATTGAAATGCCGATAAACGGTTATGCAGTTGAGGATGCAGGTTACCAGGCACCTGCAGAAGATGGCAGCCAGGTACAAGTAATTGTTAGTCCTGAGTCATCTCGTCTGCAATTATTAGCGCCTTTCGCACAATGGGAAGGTACTGATCTTAGCGGCTTGAAACTGTTGATAAAAGCTAAAGGTAAATGTACTACTGACCACATCTCTATGGCTGGCCCATGGTTGAAATTCCGCGGTCACTTAAATAATATTTCTAACAACATGCTTATTGGTGCTATCAACTACTTTAACAACACTGCTGATAGCGTTAAAAACCAATTAACCGGTGAGTACGGACCAGTTCCGGCTACCCAACGCGATTACAAAGCTGCCGGTATCGGTACCATTGTAGTTGGTGATGAGAACTACGGTGAAGGTTCATCTCGCGAGCATGCTGCGATGGAGCCACGCCACTTAGGTGTACGTGTTATATTGGTGAAATCTTTCGCTCGTATCCACGAAACCAACCTTAAAAAACAAGGTATGTTAGGTATCACCTTTGCAGACCCTAACGATTACGATAAAATTCAGGAAGATGATATCTTCGATATTGTTGGCCTAACTTCTTTTGCCCCTGGCAAACAGCTTACCGTTGTATTGCACCATTCAAATGGCACAACAGAAAGCTTCCAGGTAAACCACACTTACAATGCACAGCAAATTGAGTGGTTTAAAGCAGGTGGTGCGCTAAACATCATCCGTAAACAAATGGCATCTTAATAAGTAAAAAGTCAAAAGTCAAAAGCCTTTCCATTTGGAGAGGCTTTTTTTGTGGGATGCGGAGAAGTGTTCATGAACACCGTGAACGCTCGTGAACATTGATGAACACTTGATGATTAGTCGACTATTACTATTAGCAATATGTCATAGCAGATAATATCTTTTGTTTATTTTAGCTATCTAATATTGTGTTCATGAAAACCCTGAAGCTTATCATCCTGTTTTTGTTACCGATTGCTGCGTTTGCGCAAAGCAAAACCTCTCCTGTTATTACTGACGCATTTAACGACTCGTTAAAAGTTCAGATAGCGCGCATTACGCCGGCAGAACTCAGCATTACAAAAATAATGTACGTAGGCAACGTTGCTGCCGATGGCAAGGTAACGAAGGCTTTAATTATGCGACAGGAAGGCGGCGGCAGCGAAGCCGAAGCCAAGTTTATTGTTGCTTTAAGAGAACTGATCCTGGCTGCACCTGCCTGGAAACCTGCTTTTGACTCCAGCTCAAACACAGCGGTGGAAGACGAAATAAAGTTTACCATCGAACTGAAGGGCGGAAATGTCAAAATAAAGTAAGGGGAAATAAGCATCCCATTGTCATGCTGAGAAACGAAGCATCTTTCCGCGTTCATAATCGCTTAACAGATTCTTCGCTTTCGTTCAGAATGACAATAGTTTTGGTTAAAGCCATCACTTGGAAAGGTGTGCTTTTCTTAATTCCTTTTCCCTAAGTTGCATCAACTAAACCAATTTTTTACGGAAGCACAAGAAAAAGAAAGTTCAGAGCGGTAGCGATCTTTTGAAATTGACGACCCAGAGACTGATTTAAAATTTCAATCCGCCTTCTTCTAAAGCCGATTCTGCAAGTTATTGCCTCGCTGATCTAAATACTTTGCTCGTGCCTGACGCATTTATGCAGGTGATGTAATAATAACTATCGGTAATTTCTATGCCGCCCAAAATATAACCTTGAGGTAAGGGATAGCTCTTAAATGTAGTGGCGCCGTTTGTAGACAGGTTAAAACTGCGGCTGCCGTAAGCAACAAAAACTCTGTTCGCTTTAACAACATAACAAACCTCATTGCCTGTCTTTTCCCAACTCCGCCCCTGATCTAATGATCTGTAAAGCTTTTGATTTTCAATAGAAGGTGAGTTGACAGGACTGTAAGCCGCAAGAAGATAAAACGAAGAAGCTTTCAGAAAATCTGGGTAGCCCTCGTTGAAATGATACACTCCCGTTGTATTATCGCCTACCGGGTAAAAGTCCATATTTCCAAGTGCTGGATTAGCAATATGCAATGTTGCCGAGTTATGTGTTGCAGTTTGCGGCTGGGTATCTACCGCAAATAAGTATTTATTGCTTCCAATATAACTCATCAGGTAGCTTAAATTCTTGGAATTAGCAGACTGTGTTACATCCCAGGTATCGCCATCGTTTACGGAATGGTACATTACTTCGTCAGCCAATAAGTAGATATTTCCGGCTACCGACACAATACTACTGAAAGACTTATCAGGTTCTGTGATGTTTGGTGTTAACTTTTTCCAGTTTATACCACCATCTGTTGATTTGGCAACGCCAAGGTTAGTGGCGATATAATATTTATCCCTGTCCGCTATGAGCGAATGAATCTCAAGTTTCTTAGCTTTATTAAATGGAAGGCTGCTATAAATATTTGAATATTGTTTGCCATCGGCACTATAATATAAATAGCTGGAGTTTGCCCCGCCCGTAAACACTATACTTTTACCCGTAGATGCCATTAAATTTGTTTTTTGCAAACTTGTAGCCGAAAATACCTCTACCCAGTTTACATCAGGATAAGGATCATCTCTTGTGAATCCCAAGATTTTGTCTGCATCAAAGCCATTCACCGTTACTTTGATCTCCAGCAGCAAACGACTAAGCTCAGGCACTATGACAGTTAGCGTAGATACATCGCTCGGGTTTATTACCCGAGCCTTAATGCCGCCGAAGAGCACGCTGTTTTCGGTAAGCACCTTGCTAAAATAGCTTCCGTAAATTTTTACCGTGTCACCTGCGCGGCCCTGGTTTGGATATACCGAGCTTAAGCTTGGCAATGCAGATATCAGCCACGGCCCTTGTACCGTAATACCGTTATTAACCTGCAGCTTAATAAACCCGCTTTTGAAACCTTGCGGTACAATTACGCCAAGTTTGGTGTTTGTTGCATATACAACTTTAAAAACAACACCATTTACTGTAACTAAATTATCGCTTAAGGTAGTGGTAAAATTAACGCCGGCAAGAAAAACAGTATCACCTGGCAGGCCTCTGTCTTTGCTCAGGCTTTCTATTACCGGGTTGCCCAATACCGGGGCAGGGTCAATTATGTCTTTTAAGGGCCGGGGCGAGTCTATAAAATCAACGATCTTTAAAGTGCCGGTAGATGAAAACTCTTTACCTTCAGCATCTTTAAATTTAACATCCCAATTTAACGTGCCAACATTTTCGTTCAAACTGATATGAATATCTCCTGCGCTTGCATAATATTTACTGCCGTTTTTGCTAAATCTTACATAAGGTTGCACCGGGACAGCAACTGTAGAATTAACTTGCACCTTAGGGCTGCCCGGATTTAAGGATGTGCCGATTTTCTTTGTAAGCGAAACAACCCTTTCTCTAAAATCATTGATAAATATTGAGAGGCTATCGCCTGTATTATTCAAAGCAACATTTGTAAGCAAAGCTTTATTACTTTCACCAACCGTTGCATAATATGTAGTTTTTATTGAATTTGTTGTAACCTTGTAATCCGCGCCGTTAACACTACCAGCAAACTCAGAACCCGCTTCGACAGGTGGTTTTACAGATTTAACGATAACCTCTTTTGAGCAGGAAACCGCAAAAATCAACATCACTAATAGTCCTGAACGTAAAATCTTAGCCATAAAATAAAAATGGTGCTAAGTTACTGATTATATGAGACATCTTCAATGCGGAAATTATGAATAATCTGCCATTACAAAGCAAGCTAAAACCGTTCCTTCAAAAACTGCCCCGTATAACTATCCTCTTTCTTAATTAAATCTTCTGGCACGCCTTCAAACACTACGTTGCCGCCACGTTCGCCGCCTTCTGGGCCGATGTCTATCACCCAGTCGGCACATTTAATCACGTCCATGTTATGTTCAATCACCAGGATGGTGTTACCGTTCTCGATCAACGCGTCGAATGATTTCAGAAGTTTCTTGATGTCTGCGAAATGCAAACCGGTTGTAGGCTCATCAAAAATGAACATGGTTTTATGGGTGTTATTCCCTTTTACCAGGAAACTGGCCAGTTTTATGCGTTGCGCCACACCACCTGATAATGTATTCGATGATTGCCCCAATTGCACATAACCCAAGCCCACATCAACTAACGGTTTAATTTTAGCCAATATCTTAGGTTCCTTGGCGAAGAACTCAACGGCCTCATCAATGGTCATTTCCAGTACTTCAGATACATTCTTATCGTTGTAGGTGATATCGAGGATGTGCTGTTTAAAGCGTTTACCTTCACAAGCTTCGCAGGTGAGGAAAATATCGGCCATAAACTGCATTTCTATTTTCACTTCGCCCTCGCCCTGGCAAACATCACAACGACCACCCTCTACGTTAAAGGAAAATGCTGATGGTTTTAAGCCACCCGCTTTTGCGGCAGGTCGCGCGGCGTAAAGGTTACGGATCTCATCCCAGGCTTTTACATAGGTAACCGGGTTTGAACGTGAAGAACGGCCGATAGGGTTTTGATCAACCATCTCTACCTGTTCTATTTTATTGTAGTCGCCTTCAATACTATCAAAAGCGCCACTTTGATCGCCATTGTAATTACCCGATGTTTTCTGTAAGGCAGGTGCCAAAATGCGTTTAACCAAACTGGTTTTACCCGAGCCCGATACACCTGTAACTACCGTAAGTACACCCAGCGGGAATTTAGCCGTG
>JAESTD010000318.1 GCA_016763755.1 Mucilaginibacter sp. | reverse complement strand
TTCGTTCACCCCGGCAGATACCGTCGTTACTGCAGGTTATAAAATAAAGAACGTTATTATTGATGCAGGCCATGGTGGTAAAGATGCCGGTGCCCGCGGTAGTTTTTCTTACGAGAAGAATGTTACCCTGGCCATCGCTAAAAAACTGGATGCCGCAATCCATGCGCAATTACCCGATCTTAACACCGTGCTTACGCGTAGCGATGATACCTTTATCGAATTGCGTCGCCGTTCGGCTATTGCCAATCAATCAAAAGGTAACCTGTTTATATCTATACACTGCAACTCATCTGCCGAGGGTACGGCTTATCGTGCGCACAAGCAAAGTGGCGTAATGGTGCTGGTTTATGGTTTGCACCGTGTTAAAGAACAGCAGGAAGCCATGCGCGAGAACGCTTCTATCTTTGAAGAGAAAAACTATCAGCAAAATTACCAGGCGCTTGATGACAGCGACCCGGCGAATGCCATTATTCTTGATGCCTTTACCAAAAAGTACCGCAGGCAAAGTATCATGTTTGGTGATTACCTGATGCACGAGTTTACCGATACCGATGGCCGCAGTTCATTAGGCGTACGCGAGCAGGGAGTATATGTTCTGGCTAATAGTGCAATGCCGTCTGTACTTATTGAAACAGGCTTTATTAATAACCCCGATGAAGAAGAATATCTTAACTCTGAAGAAGGGCAAACAGCAATTGTACAAACCATCATTCGCGCTATCACGAACTATCGCAACGTGTTAAGCAGCAGGTAAATTCTTTATTGGTTTATAAGCAGATAAGTAGCTAATTACATAACCGATACCCCTGTTCAGAAAAAACGACTTACCTTAGCCCTTGCTTTAAACATTTATAAAGCAAATGTGTTGTTTTGGCTAACAATTTTAAAATGTTAAATACGGAATTCATTTAAACCGCCAATGGATATCATTCACAAGCTGCTTGGCGAAGACGTTAAAGCCGGCCTGCTTATTATTCTTAATCTGATTGTTATCGAAAGCCTTTTATCGGTAGATAATGCTGCTGTACTGGCCACTATGGTGCTCGATCTGCCGAAGAAAGAGCGTGCACGGGCCTTGCGTTACGGTATTATAGGGGCCTATGTGTTGCGTGGTTTATGCCTGTTGTTAGCCGCCTGGCTGGTAACTATCTGGTGGCTGAAACCTTTGGGTGGTTTATATCTCATGTACCTCGCGTTTGATTATTTCAAAGGTAAACTTTCTAAAAAGAAAGAAGGAGAGGGCAGCGAAGAGGAATCTGTAGACAAAAATAAGAACTGGCTCTACAAATCCACCGTTGGTTTAATTGGTAACTTTTGGGCAACCGTTGCATTGGTGGAGTTGATGGATTTAGCATTCTCTATCGATAACGTATTTGCTGCTGTGGCCTTTACAGATCACGTGTTTCTGATCTACACAGGTGTGTTCATCGGTATACTGGCCATGCGTTTTGTGGCGCAGGCTTTTGTTAAGCTGATGGAGAAATTCAGTTTCCTGGAAACCATTGCCTTTATGGTAATCGGCGTTTTAGGTATCAAATTGACAGCCTCCTTGTTTGAGCATTTTGCTCCAAATTCAGAGATCGGATTGTTTCTTAAAAGTGAAGTGGCTGATGCCGCTGTATCTATCTTCACCGTTGCGGTTTTCATTATCCCGGTGCTGACCTCGATTTTCTTTAACTTTCCAAAAAAAAAACTTAATTGAGCCCGAGGTAGCCCAAAGTGCCGAAGATGTTTTAGATAAAAGCTGATGAATACTACTGTAAATAAGCTAATTGCATCAATTTTCGGTGTAGGGTATATAAAAGGCGGCGGCACGCTGGCTGCACTGATTACCTGTCCTTTCATTTATTTGTTGTGGCTGCAGCCATGGGCGATAAACCCTATATGGTTGGGGGTGGCAACCGTTGTTGTTACGCTGTTAGGCGTTTATGTAGGCGATAAAGTAGAGCCGTTTTGGGGTAAGGATAGCTACCGCGTGGTGATTGATGAAGTATCAGGCATGATGGTGACCATGTTATTCATACCTGCTCATATATATTACTTATTGATAGGCTTCGTGCTTTTCCGCTTCTTTGATATTTTAAAACCTCTGGGCATCCGTAAAATGGAAGCTTTAAAAGGCGGGACTGGCGTGATGATGGATGATGTATTGGCCGGCGTTTACGGCAATATCGTATTGCAGGTTATTGTGCATTTTACGAAGTTTTAAGGTTTACAAAAGCGCCTCGTTTTTGATTACCTCGAAACCGAATAATCCTCTCGATACTTCAAATTGTACATAGTTAAAACCTGTTATTCCGTTGGGGGCATGGCTGTCAAACGGTATTTCTTTTAGATGATTATTGTATTTTATAATAACATATAAGTTGTAGATCCTGGTCCTTCCTGAATTCATGTAGCCGCCCCGATCTGCAATGGGGGTTGTTTTTGTGATTGGTTGCCCCGAAATGTAATAGTTTAAGCTCATAAAAGCCCATGAACATGTGCCGCCACCCACAACAAAACAAAACGCAAATTTTATAAGCGTGTCTTTCAATTTATTCTTATGCTGTTGCGGCATCTTCTTGAAGTAAAATCCTACCCCCGTTAAACCGGCAACTAAATAGATTGCAGGAATAACAAATGGCGAAATAATGGTATGCCTGTAAAGGCTAATCAAATTCATGGATAGAAAACAACTGCCTAAGAAAAATATGATCTGAAATATCTCTCTGCGGGAGTACATTAAAGGTAAGGCTAACTAAATATCAATAATACAAATTAAGGTTCAGCATAAATAATTACCTTAGGTTTAAATTTAAACCCACAACCTAAGTATGCACTTTTTTCCTTTCTTAGCAGCTGCCATGCTTGCCTTCAGGATCATCAGGAACACTAAGTATACTGATCTTAATGTAAAATGGAAGTTTCCGTTGTACGGCATTATTGCGTTGGCAGTAGGTGGTTGGTTTCTGTGTGATGATAATCTGGACGATTCGGTATCCAGTATGATCGCCGCGGCGTATTTATTAGGGGTTGTAGAGTATCTTAAGCGCCAGGACGATTTTAAATCTTTCACGGTATTACTTAACGCACACTTACCACTTGCGGGCGCTGTTTTGGCAAGTGGCATTGCCGAATTGATCGCCCCTAAATTTTTTCATAACAACGAAAGTTTTTTCGTGTCAGCAGAAATGGCCGCCTTTATATGGATCTACATCAGGGTATCAACGTCAAAAAAACAGCAGCAGGAGATCCGTCGCATCAATGAGCGTAAAGATGAACTGGAAGAGTTAGTTGCTGAACGTACTGCCGAAATAACCCAGCAACGTAATGAGTTGCAGGAAACTGTAAAAGAATTAAAAGCTACGCAGGCCCAGCTTATTCAGCAGGAAAAATTGGCATCATTAGGCGAGTTGACTGCCGGTATTGCCCACGAGATCCAAAACCCGTTAAACTTCGTCAACAACTTCTCAGAGGTGAGTATGGAGTTGATAGACGAGATGGAAGCCGAAATAGCCAAAGGAGACATGGAAGAAGCTAATGCTATAGCTGCTGACATTAAACAAAACCTGGAGAAGATACGCCACCATGGCAAACGTGCTGATGGTATTGTAAAAGGTATGCTACAACATAGCAGGGCCAGCAGCAATGTAAAAGAACCAACTAACTTGAACACCATAGCCGACGAATATTTTCGCCTGGCTTACCATGGTCTAAGGGCAAAAGACAAATCATTTAATGCGGAGCTGTTGAGTAATTTTGATGAGCATATCCCGCTGATAAACATGGTATCGCAGGATGTAGGCAGGGTGTTACTCAATATGTTCACAAACGCATTTTATGCAGTTCATCAAAAGCAAAACGATAGGTGGTGATTTCAGACCGAAGGTTGAGGTTACAACGAAGGTGCTGCCTGGGAATAAGGTTGAGGTAAGTGTGAAGGATAATGGTACAGGTATCCCAGATGCTATTAAGGATAAGATAATGCAACCTTTCTTTACCACCAAACCGGCTGGGGAGGGTACAGGTTTAGGGCTCTCGTTAAGTTATGATATAATTGTTAAAGCTCATAAAGGCACCATCAATATCAATAGCAAAGAGGGTGAGGGATCAGAGTTTATCATCACCTTGCCTGTTGCCTGATCGCCAAAAATTTAATTATTTACTAAATCGATAAATCAATAGTTACTTTCGCATGAAGATATTAGTAGTGGACGATGAAGAGGATGTGCAGCCGTTATTCTTACAGCGTTTTAGAAAAGAGATCCGTAATCACGAGGTAGAGCTTGATTTTGCACGTTCTGGAGAAGAAGCCTTAGATTATCTGAAAGAGAAACATTCTGAAGTGGTACTTATCCTCTCAGACATTAACATGCCAGGCATGAGCGGTATCGAGCTGCTTAGCCATATCCGCGAGGATTTCCCCATGCCTCCGCCACCTGTGGTAATGATGATAACTGCCTACGGCGACGAAGAGAACTATAAACAAGCGATGGACAAAGGAGCCGATGATTTTTTGACCAAACCGCTTGATTTTAACTTACTGAAAGAAAAACTAAAAACAATTAGCGAGTAATGGCCAAGATACTGGTAGTAGATGATGGGGCTGATCTGGAGATCCTGGTAAAGCAAAAATTTCGCCGTAAGATAAGGGAGAATGAGTACGAATTTATTTTTGCGCAAAACGGGGCAGAAGCATTAGATCGTATCAAAGAACACCCTGATCTGGATATCATCCTCTCTGACATTAATATGCCGGTAATGGATGGCCTCACCTTGCTTTCGCGCTTGCCGGAGGCTAACCCTATGGTTAAGGCTGTGGTTGTATCAGCCTACGGAGATATGCAGAATATCCGCACCGCCATGAACCGCGGTGCTTTTGATTTTGTAATGAAACCGGTTGATTTCGACGACCTCGATCTCACCATGCAAAAAACCATCACCCACGTACGCCAGTTGCAGGAAACCCTGCGCGCCATAAAGGAGAACAACATCCTTAAGATGTATGTGGACGAGAACGTACTCAATTTTATGAACCATAAAGAGGCTGAGCAAGCCCTCATGAAAAATGAGTTGCTGCAAGCTACCGTAATGTTTGTGGATGTTTGCGGTTTTACTGCCATTACCGAGCACGTGGCAGCCAACACGGTTGTAAACCTGTTGAATGGTTTGTTCGATAAGATCGTAAAAGAGATCATAAACCAGGGCGGGCACGTAGATAAGTTTATGGGCGATGCGATAATGGCTGTTTTCCGCGGCGAGTATCATCTGGACAGGGCTATTGATACTGCATTAGCTGTTAAGGAACAACTCTCTAACGAACCCGAGATAGATGCAGGCAACGGCAAGAAATTTAAACCAGAAATATCGGTAGGTATTAACTCGGGCGAGATGGTATCTGGCAATATAGGTTCGGCATCGCTAAAGCGCCTGGACTATACCGTCATCGGTGATTCTGTAAACCTGGCCCAGCGCCTGCAAGGCATCGCCAAAGCCGGCCAGATTATCATCACCGAAGCCGTTTATCAGCAAGCAAAAGAATCATTCCAATGCAAAGAAAATGGTGAGTTTACACTGAAGAATAAGGCTTTGCCGGTGATTACTTATGAAGTAGTTGAGTAAGTTTAAAGTTTAAAGTATAAAGTTCAAAGCTTTGCCATTCTCACAACCCTGTCATTTCGAGCAAGCAGAAAGGTGGGAAGCGGTAAGGGCGACGAGAAATCTTGTTAGACACAACAAGTCGGCTCTGCGGAAATAACAGGATTTCTCCTCATCCCTCGTTCGAAATGACACCTTTTTTATTATCCTGGGCGATAGCTGAGAATCTAACCGCGATCTAAACCCACCCATCCTCGCAATGACGCATAGACGAAGTTTTTAGAATTTTCCAATCAATGTCTCGCTCTTCTCTTCAGCACCCCACCAGCAGCTTCTTTAATAATACTGGTGAAAATGAAAGCTTTAGGGTCAATCTCGTGCACCATATCCTTAAGTCGGCGTAACTCCAGACGCGTTACAACGGTGAATACAATGTCAACAGGGTGATGAACATCAAAGCTCTCTTTCAGAAAACCGCGTTCGCCCTTGTAGATGGTAATACCGCGGCCAAGCTGCATAACAAGCATCTCTTTAATAACCTGGTTTTGGCCGGAGATAATGGTAACGCCGGTATATTCTTCCAATCCCTCTATCACAAAGTTGATCATGCGAGATGCAGTGAAGTAAGTGATGATAGAATATAGTGAAGTAGTAAAACCAACCTCAAAAGCCGCTATCAGGAAGATAACGATATTGATGCCAAGGATGATCTCGCTGATGGTAAAACTGATACGTTTGCCGGTGTAAAGAGCCAACACCTCAATGCCATCCAGCGCACAACCACCACGGATAGCCATCCCTATCCCTGCACCCATAAATACCCCGCCGAAAATGGAAACCAGCAATTTATCAGAAGTTATTTTTTCAGGATACGGAACATATAAAATACATAAGCCTAACCCGATAATCGCCAGCATGGTGCGCAGTGCGAATGTCTTGTTAACCTGCAAAGACCCCATGATAATGAAGGGGATATTGGCCAGGATGATAACGTAAGCGATATTGAAATGATAAAGCTCATGTATCAAAAGCGAGATACCGGTAACACCGCCATCGAAGAACGCGTTGGGTATCAGGAAACTTTTTAAGGCAAAACCACAGAACAGGATACCTGTAATGGTGTAAATAGTGTCGGTAATGATTGATTTGGCGGTTGTCGCTGTACTCATTTCGGCAGTAGATATTTTGTTCTGTAAATCTCTTAAATTTTCTTGTTTTTTCGGCTCCCTGTTTTCAACAGCCGTTTTGGTGAAATACCGATGCTGCTGCAAAAATGTAATTTGCAGCGCATCCCATGCCTTTTCATCATGGATGCCGCCCATAGCCTTCATCTCAAGAAACAGGTTATTCCCGGTACTCAAAAAATCCGCGCGACCTAAATAATCCAGGTCGGCATCGCAGATAATCTCTTCAAGGTGATCAGTAGGCTGCTGTGGCAACTGCGTAGCCATGATAATTGCACAAATGCGGTTGATCTCGTCCTCGGTATAACCAAATCCGGGCAAAGTCTCCCGCGCAATATCGCATGATGCACGCTCATGCTCTTTAACACGATTCATGTAACCGCTATCGTGATAAAGCGCAGCTACCAATAGTAAGCGAGTATCGTCAGCATTGAGGCCTTCTTGTTCGGCAATAGCTTTAACTGCGTTGTAAACATCCATCGTATGATCAACATTGTGGTAATGGAAATGCACGGGTAATTCATTTCTAAGCCTGTCTAAAATATGCTGTCCTTCCGGGCTGTTGATCATTGTGCTAAGATATTAATTTGAAACCTCTCACCAAACCCCTCTCCAAATCAGAGGGGTTAATTGATAAGCATTTTACACAGAATGTTATTTCGAACGAGCGACAGCGAGGAGAAATCTTCTACGTGCGATACTTACGTTTGTCAGCATTGCGCAGAAGATTTCTCGTCGCCCCAACGCGCGTCCGTTCCCATTGCTCGCTCGAAATGACATTCTTTGTTTTTATTTTAAAGTTCCCTTCAGGGTTGGGCTTTCTGTCACCCTCATGTCTCAATGTACTCCAAACGTCATATAACATCAAAAGCCATTAATAGGCACGTTAATCGCCTTATTTTCGTGAAACATCCGTTTTAAAAACATGTCCTGATAACCGACTGAGTTATGGCAAAGAAATTATCCGATATAAAATATTCCGTCCTTGATCTGGCTCCTGTAGTGCAGGGCGGCACACCGGGCACAAGTTTCAAGGCAAGCCTTGAGGTTGCCCAACTGGCCGAAAAAGTTGGTTATACCCGTTACTGGTTTGCAGAGCATCATAACATGGTAAGCGTAGCCAGTTCGGCTACGTCGGTGCTGATAGGCTATATCGCCGGCGGAACCTCAAAGATCCGCGTAGGCTCGGGCGGTATCATGCTTCCTAACCATGCGCCGCTGGTAATTGCCGAGCAATTTGGTACGCTTGAATCTCTTTATCCCGGCAGGATAGACCTCGGTCTTGGACGCGCGCCTGGTACGGATCAATTGACGGCGCTTGCCATTCGTGGCGAAAACTTTAATGCCGTTCAAAATTTTCCTAAAGACATCATCAGGCTGCAAACCTTTTTCTCCGCAGAAAATGCAACGAGTAAGGTAAGAGCTATCCCGGGCGAGGGGCTGGATATCCCGATCTGGGTGTTGGGCTCAAGTACTGACAGCGCCAAGGTTGCTGCTGCAATGGGTCTACCTTATGCCTTTGCCAGCCATTTTGCGCCAACTTATTTTATGGAAGCAATCAGAATCTATCGCGATAACTTCCGCCCGTCAGATCAACTAAAAGAACCTTATGTTATAGCCTGTGTAAACGTGGTAGCTGCCGATACCGATAATGAGGCCGAGCGCCTGGCTACTTCTCTTAAACAAATGTTTTTGGGCGTGATAACTGGTCGCCGCCAATTGTTGCCGCCACCGGTTAAAGATATGGATGCCATCTGGACACCCTACGAAGAAGAAGCTGTAATGCAAATGCTGGCTTATCTTTTTGTAGGTAGTCCCGAAACTATCAAAAATAAACTTAATAGCTTTTTAGAGCAAACCGGTGTTGATGAGATAATGGCAACTTCGCCCATATTTGACCTGCAATCGCGTATGTATTCAGTAAAAGTATTTGCCGATGTTATCCGTACATCGGCTTATGCGCCTTTAAACCAATAGGTTTAAATGTGTTGTGTGGCCCGTTGCTTGTAAAAGTGACGGGCTTTTTTGTGGGTAGATGTGAAAATCTTAATAAAATATCACAACAAAGTGAGGTGATAAAATGTACATTAGTCTTTAAATTACCGTTAACCATACACGGTAAGATATCTACTAATGAGCAAAGTTTTTACAATAACCGAGGGCTTGGAGAATTTAGGTGCAATGAGCACAGGTGGGCAGGGATCTGTTTACAAGGGCCGCCGCATGGGGCCAATATTTACCGCCATCAAACTGATGCCTACGCCTATCCTTAACGAGAGCGAGGACGACCGTAACTACCGCAATTTCCGTAATGAGGTATCCAAACTGCAAAAGGTAAACGAAGAGCCTAACCCAAATGTGGTTAAGATATTGAATTGGGGGCTTACCGATAGCGGATCGTTTCCGTTTATAGAGATGGAGTATATTGAAGGCCCCGACCTTTGCGAACTTCTGAAAGAACCCCACGATAAGGTCTTCATGTTGAAAGAGGCTATCCGAGTGGCCGATCAACTCTCAAGTGCTCTTGCCCATTGCCATCGCGTAGGAGTAAAGCATGGCGACGTTAAAAGCAACAACGTAAAATATAACGTGAATACCGGCAACTACGTGCTGCTGGATTTTGGACTGGCCATCATGTCAGAAGAACAGCGCCGTACCAGTATACGCCACGCAGGTGCCGTTGAGTTTATGGCTCCCGAGCAGCACGATGGTAAGATGCTCTTGGAGACAGATATTTACAGCTACGGTATCATCCTGTATGAATTATTAACCGGTGAGGTGCCATTCCCGCTTAAAGGTAGTGGCGATAACGCTCGTAACGTGGTAATGCTGGCCCATATCGAATCAAAGGTACCTGATCTGCTTAATGCCCGCCGCGCCGCCTTGCCTGCTGGCTGGACAGACGAAAAAAAGGCCCAGGAAATGCAGGTACCACAATGGTTGCTTAAACTGATCGATAAATGTTTGCAGAAAGCCCCGGAATTACGTTTCAGGAACGGTACAGAGTTGCATGATGCCCTTGTACGCGGTAGCCTGGCATCGGCAGAAAGCCATGACTTTAATGGTGGTTTAAGCAATGCCGCCCTGCGCAGCGAGAACGAGCGTTTGCACAACCTGTTGCTGCAATACCAGCAAACGGGGCCGCCGCCAGAGCCTGTTGCCACCGAACCCGTAGAAGATGAATCGCGCATATCACTGTCTAAACCGTATTATTACACCCTCATGGTGATGATCGTATTGTTCATGGGCTTTTCGGTTTATGCCACTTTCATGAAAAAGGATGGGTCGACACAACAGGTAAAACAGGATTCGGTACAGAGCAAGCCCGACACAGGCCAGGTAGATTATGGCTCTAAATATTCTGATGAAGGACAAAGCAAGGCCGATACGCCGGTACGATTAGATACCTCGGTACTTAAACAACAACCTGTCGAGCCGAAGCAAAAGCCAAAGCCCGATACAACAAGTACACCAACTGATACTGCCACGCAGCAGTAAAACATCTGCATGTGTAACTGTGTTCAGAGAGACGTGTTGCTCTGTTTTTTGAATTTTTAATTTTGACTTTTGAATTTACGCTAAATGGCATCTACACCTAATTTTTGGCAACGCATTGGTATCCAGGATTGGTTTTTAACAAACGAATCCACCGAGAAGGCTAAAGCCAAAGCCCTCACGCCCGATACCGTTTACAGCTATATCGTTGAGAAATTCCGCGACTCAATAAAACAACTTTCCTTTGCCGATAGGGTGGTGTTTTACCACGAGTTTATCATCAGCTTTAATCCTGAAGATTACAAGGAATTTATTGCTGATAAGCAAGGCATATTTGGTTTGATTGTGCAGGAAACCGTAGAGAAATTTTACGAGATACTAAAAGAATATCGCGATGCCGGTAAAACCGTAAAACCATCGGGCTCAAAATGGGTGTTCCGGTTAGTATCGCACCCTGATTATGCCCGTGGCGATAAAGGTTTTATAGGTAAATTATTGCCTGATAATAATGAGCCGCTTAAAGAGCAGAACCTGCGCGTAACGTTCATCCCTCGCCAAACGGGTATTGCACAAACATTTGATGTGAGTCAGGATGTGCTCAAGGGTTTTAACTATTACAGCGAGGGGTATTTTGAGATCCCTTACGAAGATAAATTGCAGGCAGCCGAAGAAGAGGCTGCAAATGCGGCTTCTTCCAAGTTGCCGAAAGACAGTATCGCCAAACTGGAAACCATTATTCCTGATCAGCAATTTGCAGGCAAAAAGGTGGAGTACCTGATGAAAGACGACGAGATTATCGTATCGGGCAGTGATGAGACCCGCGAAGATTCAAACATCTTCACTATCCCATCTGATTGGGTGAACGCGCCACATTTGCAAATCCGTTATAACCGGTCTGATGGTAAATTCTACCTCGCATCATTCGGGGAGATGACCACTTTAAACGAAGTGAAAATAGACCGCAGTGACATTAATGCACCGCAGTGGGTAGAGTTACCCGTTAATTCGCGAATGCTCCTCAACGGTATTATTGGTTTAAACTTGTTTAAAGCATAAAGGCATGTCACAAATATTATCTATAGGCTTATTGGTGATTGGGGGGCTAATGTTGCTCACTCATTTTATCGATATAAAACGATCTGGTAAACGCAATGGCTGAAAACTATTTTGGACAAACTGATACCGGTCGCGTACGCAGCAATAACGAGGATACCTTTATTGCCCGCAAAATTATGCGCGATAAACTGGTGCTTGCCGCAGTTATTGATGGCGTAGGCGGCTACAATGGCGGCGAAGTAGCTGCAGAAATTGCTCACGATGTTTTTGTAGAGCAATTAAGCCGGCCGCAAACCAATATCATTGAAGGAATGATTGCGGCATTTAAGCAGGCAAACAAAAACATCGCTGAGCGAAAAACGCAGGAGAAAGATCTTGAGGGCATGGCCTGTGTAGCCACCATGGCTATCGCTGATGTGGAGAATAACCGCTTTTACTATGCTCACGTAGGCGATACGCGTTTGTACCTGCTGCGTGATCAAACGCTGGTTAAAATCTCTAAAGACCACTCGTTTGTAGGTTTTCTGGAAGATAGCGGACGTTTGACCGAAGATGCCGCCATGAACCATCCAAAACGTAACGAGATCAACAAGGCGCTGGGCTTTAGCAACCTGATAGACACCGACGATAGTTTTGTAGAGACCGGCGAATCACCTTTTCTGCCTGGCGACCTGCTGTTGCTTTGCAGCGATGGATTGACCGACCTGGTGGATAAAGAAGCTATCCTGAATATTTTAATCCTCGATGCTTCTCTGCAGGAAAAAGCCCGGGAGCTCATTATAACTGCCAATAATAACGGTGGCCGCGACAACGTAACGGTTGTTTTGGTGCAGAACGATAAGCAACGAAACCAGCCACAAGTAGTTGCGCCCATCACCAACCAGGTAAAACGTGTTGAAGATGAAGAATACAAAGAAAGATCAGTCCACGAACAACATACCGACCATCCAATCCAAAACCCCGAACCCCAAATGCGCAAAAGTGGAAACACCGGATTAACCGTGATATTAGGGCTGTTATGCCTGTTATTTTTAGGTAGCACCGTTTGGCTGTTCATGAAGGGGCAATCGGCTAACAAAATCGCGTTGCCGGTTAACGATACTGCCAAACTACGTAATGATAACGAGGTAAAACTACAGGATGCAATAGACGCGTTTAAAGGCGATACTTTGGTGCTGGCTGATACATCCTTTAAACAACCAGTTATTTTGAGTGATACCCTGCACATAGATCAGGATACGCTATACATTAAAGCCAAAGGCAACTTTGTTTTGCAGCGCGATACGGGTTATAACGGGCCTGCTGTGGTGCTGGGAAAAGATACTAAGATCATAGGCCTGGAGAATATAAAGTTTAAAGATTTTGATGTAGCCATTAACTTGGGTAATACCGATTTAACGCTATGCAATGTTCAATTTAACAATTGCAAGCTTCCTGTACAGAATAATTTCCTGTTTGGTGCGGATAAGAACATAACCACCCGTATCCCGGCTGTTAAACCACAGCCCGACACCGCTAAACCCAAAACCACTGCCAAACCAAATGGAAGCAGATAAAGTACAACAACCGGGCAGGTGGACGGAGCGGATTTTTATTGTACTCTTGGGCGCATTATTCGTGTGCCTATTTATGCGGCTGCATACGGTTTTGCAAACTCGCTTTACCGATGTGGACAAACGCCTGCAGGATGGTACCATGATCAACCTGAATGCCGGCGACCCGGCAGGGCAGTTGAAACCTTTGCTTACCAAAGGTTACTATTTTGAGGATCCTAAAGACATCGATCTTATTACTTCCACGGTTGCCGGTGCTACTGATACCAAAGAGCAGATAGACAATATCGGCGAACTGAATAAACGCAAATATTTCATCATTGCCGATGATGCTTTTGCGCAGGGTGGCAAATCATTCAAAAGTCGTGTTACCGCTTCACGGATGTTGTTAGGCTACACCGGTGCCGATTCATTGCTGTTTGTAAGCGAGAAACAAAATCCGAAGCAAGTCCCGCAAGTTACTGATGTGAATTTGGGCAGCGGGAGTATCGCTGTAAACATCGTTAACAAGAAGCAGCCTGTAACTGGCGTTTTGGTGCGTCTGCAAATGATATTACCTCAGGATAGCATTAGCACAGACGAGGAGATAGGCGAGATTAAACGCATCACTGAGAACGGCAATGGTTTCAGCAAAACATTTTTGCCCGATAGTGCAGGCAAACGCCGCTTACAAGGATTGATAGCTTATACCCGCACCAATGAGCAGGGTGTGGCGCAGTTTACGCACCTGCCAGCAGGCAAGGCTTTTAAGGTGTTGCCATTACAGCCGGGCTATCAGTTCGGTACTTCGCAGGGGATACAGGAACTTGACGACGATGCGAAATTTACCTTTGCACAGCAGCCACACACCATCAGGCTTTTTTCTACGCGCGATTTCAATATCCTCAAGAAAGAAAAATCGCTTACCATCCGTACGGTTGATGATTTTAACCACTGGTTTTATATCATCGTTGGCAGCTTTTTGGGCGCTTTTCTATTGGTGCATATCATCCTGTCAGTATCTCCCGGTAATGCAGACCAGTTAATATTACCGGTAATCATGACCCTAACGGGTTTGTCGTTCATCACACTGTTAAGCTTACAAGATCCGTTGCGCGACCGATTTTTGGCTAAAGATATGCTGATGTACCTTGGTATTGGCCTTGGTGCTATGCTCGTGATGCTGTTTTTTAAACTGCGCCGCTTCACGCCCGATTCTTGGGTATACCGCATGCTGGTATTCAAACATATACGCAGCGCGGCTGATGGCTGGCCATGGATCGCTTTTGCTGCAACGCTGTTGGCATTAACGATTAAATTTGGTACCGGCCCAGAAGGGAGCGGCGTAAAGGTTAACCTATTCGGTTTTCAACCGAGTGAGATCGTTAAATATCTCGTAATTCTTTTCCTTGCGGGATTTTTTGCCGCTAACGAGAAGCTCATCAGCGAGTACAGCAGTTGGAGCAAGCGCTGGCAATTTTTCTCATTTGCGCTGATAGCCATTTTGGTAACGCTGTTTCTGTTTTTAATACTTGGTGACCTTGGTCCCGCAATGGTGGTGTTGTTCACGTTCATCGTATTGTTCTCCTTCTCGCGTGGCGATTTTATGTTCATGGCTGTGGCGGTGATGTTATACGTACTGGTAAGCTGGTTTGTGAAAAACGTTTGGCTGGCGGCACTCATCACTGCTGCTTTGGTTGCCTTGATGATGTTGTTTAAACGCCGTTCGCTCAGCGAATCGGCGGTGATGGTGCTGGTGATCATGGCTGCCTTTGTTACCATAGATCAGGTTCCTTTGCTTGGGAAACTATTCCCGGGCCCCGTACAGCGATTGATTGACCGTAAAGCCATTTGGCAGGATGCCTGGAATAACGAAGTTTACGGTGGCGACCAGGTAGCTAACGGCCTTTGGGCTATGTCCAGCGGTGGTGTTGCTGGTCAGGGTGTGGGTGAGGGCTTTGCCAAAACCATCCCCGAGGCGCATACCGATATGATTTTGCCATCAATGAGCGAGGAATTTGGCTGGGCGGGCATGACCTGTATCTTCATCCTGTTCCTGCTTTATTTGCACCGCTCTATCATCATTGGCCGGCGAACGGGTACACCGTTTCTCTTCTATATATGCGCGGGGATAGGTGTGTCCACTTTTGTGCAGTTCCTGCTGATCGCGGGTGGCTCAACGGGAGCGCTGCCGCTTTCGGGCGTATCATTGCCATTCCAAAGCTATGGGGGCTCATCGCTTGTTGCTAACCTGTTAGCGTCGGGCTTTTTGCTCTCGGCATCAAAAGTAAGGGGTACGCCGGTGCAGATGAGCTATATATCGCGCCAGCAGGATAAAAACCTGGTGCCTGCATTAATGGCCGCATTAAGTGGCGTGGTATTGCTTTCCGTCAGTGTATCGAGATACTCGTTCAATAATAAAAAATGGGTGGTAAAGCCTTCTTTGGTGGCCGATAAAAGCGGCGCAAGGATGTTCAGTTATAACCCGCGCATCGCCATATTGATGAACCGCCTGGAAGCTGGTAACCTGTATGACAGGCAAGGGGTACTCCTGGCAACCAGCGACCCTGACCTGGTGAAACAGCAACATCGCAAACTGGTGATAGCCGGTGCCGGAAATTATAATATTGATTCGGCCATGCATAAGCGGCTGGACAGGTATTACCCTTTTGATGAGCAGATGTTCTTTTGGATAGGTGATGCCAACACGGGCGTTTTTAACGGCAGCCCTAATGGTTACTTCGCCGAATATGAGCATGCCGCCGAGCTGCGTGGTTTCCGGATGCCTACAGAAAAGATCAACATCACAGCTAACCGTTACCAGGAAGATAGATTCCTGGCACGCGGTGTTAAAGAAATGACTGTTGTTAAGCGCGATTATGGAGCGATTGCATCATTGTTGCTGGCTGGCATTAACAGTGAAGAAGTAGCGGCTTTTAAAAAACGAAACCGCGATGTAAGGCTTACTATGGATGCGCAGCTCCAAACAGAGATCCAGAACTCGATAGCGCAGGATACATCTTTGCTGGATAACCGCGTATCGGTAGTGGTAATGGAATCAAATACCGGCGACGTGCTTACATCAGCCAGTTACCCGTTGCCGCCTGTGCATGATTGGGATAAGCTCACCATGAGCTATGCCGATCAAAACCAACTGGCCGGATGGATGACAACCCAGGATTTGGGCTTCACGCTGGCTACGCAGCCGGGCTCTACCGCCAAACTGGCTACCTCTATTGCGTCATTCAATAAACTCGGTAAGGCTGCGGCCGATCGTAAATTTAACGTTGCCAGTTTTGAGCGGATCCGTACCAAGGGTATTGAACCTGATGAAACCGGTTTGATAACACTTGAGGCTGCTGTTGCCAAATCCAACAACGTTTACTTTATTAAACTCGCCAACGAAGAACACTTGCAGGAAGATATGGCAACCGTGTACCTCAAGACCGGTATGTTTTTACATGGCGTAGGCGGATATTATTATGGTCGCGGTAAGGAGAACGCCCAACAGGAAGAAAAATGGCGTGAACTATGGCGTAAAACAGAGTTCAATACTAAACCACGTTATAATCCTAATAATATCCGTAAAACACGGGCCAAAGGTATATCAGGCATGGCATGGGGGCAGGGCGAATTGATCGCTACACCTGCTGCGGTAGCACGGATGGCGGCAGGTATTGCCAACAACGGCACCATGCTGCAAAACCGTTATGTGCTAAAAGTAAGCGACTCCACCACTAAAATTAAACCAGGTACAAAACTGACCAACGATCCGCGGTACGCGCAATTAATGCGGCAGTACATGATTGAGCAAAGTGCCCCGAAAGAGTGGCGGTTACACCTTGCTGTGGCAGGTAAAACCGGGACACCGGAGAGTATTTGGAAAGGCCAGCAAATAAACGACGGCTGGTACGTGTTCTTCGCGCCAAAGGCAAACGGGCCGGGTGCCATGGTGGTGTGTATTCGTATTGAGTCGACAAAAGGTTCATCAGATGCCGTTAAACTGGCAGGTGAACACGTTATACCATTCCTGAAAGAAAAGGGTTATATTAAGAGCATTAAAGAAAACAAGCAGGAACAAACAACTGAATAAAGCTTCGGTTATAGTTGGAGCAGGATTTAAGTACCGGAGCCGGAGTGTAATATAATTTTCGTCAAGTAGAGTTTAATGCACCGTAGGCGCATAATGTCGGTAGCAAAAAATAATGAGATTCTGCGTGCCGTAGGTACGCCACATTACGATACAAATGTTCAATTTTTTTAAAAACGATAAGCCGGACCGTCCGCAGGATGTTAAGGGTATACGATACGAGTTGTTGCAGTTCATCAAACATGAGTTGCAAAAGGCAGAGGGTGGCGAAGGCGGTAACATCCGCAGTCTTAATTTATATATCAATGCGCCCGCTGCAGACAGGCCGTTGTACGAGGCTGCTGTTTATATCGAAGAACCAGATCAGTTTAAGGATGAGGTGCAGCGCATTGCCGATGATTATGCCGTTAACCTGCCGCAAGCCTGGCAGCTGGATGTAATATTTGACCAGGAATTTCCTGAAGAAGCAGTGCCTGCCAAAAAGATGGATGCGGCCTTCTTTATCAAAACAGGCAGCAATTTTATTAAACAATCGGCATCGGCTTATATAAAGGTTTTGGGTGGAGAGACAGACCAACAAGAGTATCATATAGAATCTGGCAAGGATAAGATCCACATCGGCCGCGATAAAAAAGCACAGGGTGACGGTGGCTTTTTTCGTACCAATCATATAGCCTTCCCGAGTGATGCAGCTAACGAGGCCAACAAATATGTGAGCCGCCAGCATGCCCACATCGAATGGAGCGACGAGGCCGGAAAATTTTATATTTATGCCGATGAAGGTGGTGTACCACCAAGAAACAAGGTGAAGATCCGCTCTGAAAAAAGTGAAGACTTTATTAAACTAACCTCTACCCATATCGGTCATCAATTACAGGAAGGCGACCAGATCATCCTCGGCGAATCTGCCGTACTGGAGTTTAGCTATAAAGGCAAAGGCAATGAGTAAAGTGTTCACCATAACCGAAGGATTAGAAAATCTGGGTGCGCTGCGAACGGGCGGGCAGGGCTCTGTTTACAAAGGCAGGCGAATGGGTCCTATGCTCACCGCGGTGAAGATCTTACCAACACCCATCTATGCCGAAAGTACCGACGACCGCAATTACCGCAACTTTACCAACGAGGTTGCCAAGCTGCAGAAGGTGAATGAGGTGCCCAATCCAAATGTGGTAAAGATCCTCAGCTCGGGTATTACCGAGAGCGGATCGTTGCCTTACATCGAGATGGAATATATTGACGGCCCCGACCTGTGCGACCTGCTGCAAGCACCAAACGATCGTGTTTTTACCATCAAGGAAACTATTCGGGTAGCTTATCAATTGGCGGGCGCACTGGCGCATTGCCACAAAATAGGTATCAACCACGGCGACGTAAAGGGCAACAACGTAAAGTATAATGCCCAGACAGGTAATTATGTACTGATAGATTTTGGACTCGCGATACTTACCAACGAGGAGCGCCGTACCAGTATCCGCCAGGCAGGTGCCATTGAGTTTATGGCTCCCGAGCAAACAGATGGCACAATGTTACCGCAATCTGATGTGTATGCATACGGTATTATCCTTTACGAAATGCTTACCGGCAACGTGCCGTTTCCGCTTACGGGAAATGGCGAAACTGCAAGAAATAACGTAAGGATGGCGCACATTGAATCGCCCGTTCCCGATCTGAGGATCATCCGCCAAAACAATCTGCCCCGCACCTGGACGGATGAGAAACGCGATCAGGAAATGCAGTTGCCAAGGTGGTTGCTGGCAGTTATAGACAAGTGCCTAAAGAAACAACCGACCGAGAGATATACCAGCGGAGTTGAACTGCAGGAAGCTATTATTGAAGCTAACTTCTCCGGCGATAACAAAGCCAACAATGCAGCCTTACTGGCTGAAAACGAACGATTGAGAACCCTGGTTGAAGCGTTTGAAAAAAGCGAAGCTGAAAAAAACAGAGAGTTAGCCGCTCTGCAATCCCTGGCGAAAGAAACAGGAGCGCATTTCAATAAAGATAAAAACATTTATGAACGCAATACCTCTATTGTTCTCTTACCTAAGAGAACTGTGGGTAGCATCATCGCAATAGCTTTGATTTTTGCATCAATATCGATATACGCGTTTCTGCGGAAGCCGCAAAATAACGGCAGCGTTGTCTATGTACCACAGACCAACTATCTGCGGCCGCCATTTGTGCCGCCTAATTACAATCACGACAGCGTGGAGCGCGCCCGCCTGGCAACCCTTGCCGCCAAAAAGAAAGTTTGGAAAGCAAAAAAGGCCGTGGCAGATTCGGCTAAAGTTGAACCACCTAAAAAGAAACGCAAAAAATTCCTGGGGATATTTTGATAGTTATAGCTGGATGAAAAAATTGCTAACACTCTGTCTTTTGCTTACTGCTTTCATCGCGAACGCGCAGAAGAAAACTTTTAAAGTGCTGGCAATTTATGAGGGCGGCGGTCATCATGTAGAATATTCTAAAAGGGCGAAAGTTTGGCTAAACTCACTTGCAGTCAAGCGTGGGTTTACTGTCGATTACATACAGAATACCGACGATATTGATTCGGCGTATTTGAGCAAATACCAACTTTTTATCCAGTTAGATTATCCACCCTATGGCTGGAAAGATAAGGCCGTAACAGCTTTTGAGCAATACATAAAACAGGGCAGGGGCGGTTGGATAGGCTTCCATCACGCCACATTACTGGGCGAGTTTGATGGCTTCCAGATGTGGGATTGGTTTTATCACTTTATGGGCGATATCAGGTTCAAAAACTACATCGAAACATTTGCATCAGGTGAGGTTAAAGTTGAAGACCAGCAACATCCTGTGATGAAAGGTATACCGCAAAAGTTTTTAATTAAACAGGAAGAGTGGTATACTTATGATAAAAGTCCGCGGGAAAATGTGAACGTATTGGCCAGCGTGGATGAAAAGAGCTACAAGCCTAACGGCGATATCAAAATGGGCGATCATCCCGTGATTTGGACAAACCCGAAGTACAAAGCCCGTAACGTGTATATCTTTATGGGGCACTCACCTAATTTATTCGATAACCCGGCTTATGTGAGGCTGTTTACTAATGCGATTTTCTGGGCGTCGGGAAGATAAAGCTTAGCAAAAAAAATGTCATTTCGAACGAGTGATAACGAGGAGAAATCCTGTTGTTGTGACAATTAAGACTTGCAAAGTAACAAGATTTCTCCTCGCTGCCGCTCGTTCGAAATGACAGGGTTTCGGGAACGCGGTTAGATTCTTCTCCGCCAGCCGGCGGATCCGAATGACAAAGGATTTCGACTTCCTAATTTTGACTCTTAACTTCCCTATCCGTTACTGAAGTATTTAGGCTCTTAAACATGGTACTAACCGGTTCGCCATCAGTAGTACCGAACCCACCCTGAATAATGCTTTGACCTGTTGTGCCCGGGTTATTGCCATGGCCCATAAACCATTTGCCATCGGTTTTACTTACACTGATGCCGGCTTCATTTGCGGCCTGTAGCGAAAAATCGGTGCAGTTGTTATAGCTCAGGTGATAGTCAACGTCATTGTATTCTTTGGTGAGCTTCAAAATCCTGTCGAATTTCCGTTTAGAGATAAACTTGCCGATGATCTCGTCCCATTTATGGCCGGCATCATTTTTAAATTGTGAAGAAGTTGAAGGGAACCATGGTGTAGCCGAGAACAAATGATCTTTTTTAGGATAAAATCCAAAAGAACAGGAAACGTAGGTCGAGTCTGTGTTATATTTGATGAGTGCTATATAGGTATGCCCGGTATTAGCCAGTACATGCACTTTCTTTTTACCGGGTGCCGGCTGTTTTACATGAAATAGTAAAGCGTAAGCAACAGCCTGTTTGCCATCGTTGAATGTGCCCGAAATATTTTCATAGGTAGTTCTTGGTGACTTTTCAGTACGAACCTGCAGGTTTTGCACGTAAGCTAAAGAATCGTCTTTAGAATCTATCGGTAAGTCAAATCCCTGCTGGTAATCATCCCGCAGTGTATCTGATAACGAGGCTTCCTGTTTTTGTTGATTCTCTTTTTGCAGCGTTTTAAAAAAACACTTCATTGCCAGGGGATAGAGCTTTAAACGGGCAAAAAGATTAGCAAACTTAAACAGGGTTTTATTTTTTGATTCGTTTGCGGTAAGGCTGTTATCGTTTATCTCAAGTTGTTTAAGGTAATCCATTAACTGCCTGCGTTCTTTTGAGCTATTTAAGCTAACCGAGATCTTTTTTTGTAGCGCATTGTCATTGGCATCATCAAATATGCTGGTAATCTTAGTTGCTTTAGGCGCAGTAAATGTCTGTTCATCAACATACGTAGATGAAATAGATAAAGAATCGGCGTGAGTGTTTTTATAAGATAATGCTGCAGATAGCTGAGCGTTGGCTGCTAAACTGCTAAACGTAATTGCGACAAACAAAAACGTCTTCAAAAACCAAGATCGGGTAGAAGTAGTCATAGTATCAATTGTAATTGATAAGGTAAAGTGCATATCTTATCATTGACAATAATGGAATGCATAATAATATCGTCCGCTAAAATAAATATAGCAACTAACAAATGTTAATTATACTGCAGTGGGGTAATTTCACAGTTTTTAACAATTGGCAGACTTTTGCCTATATGCTAAGTTAAATCCTATAAATATTAATTAAAAAGATGTGGAATTTACTTGTTCAGAAGATATTGAGCCAAATCAACCATCGCTTTATCGTTGTCAAAACCTGCCGGAAGTCGACCATTTACGTATTCATTATAGAGCCAAGGGTCACCAATTGCAATGACTGTGCCTTCGCCGTATTTTGCGATAGCCGCAACAGTACTACCATTAGGAGCTTTTAATAAAGATCTTGCCCCTCCTTTTAAGCCGATGCTGCAAACATCCTTCAAGTAGACTTTTTTAGCGGTTGTAAAAACCGGATGATTTATAAGTTCGATAGCACCATCCTCAAAATGCGCATCATCAATTACATGCAGTTGCATATCATTGTTAAAATGCATCCCAAATTTGCCTGCAAGGATGTTGAAATGCTGTAGCTCGGTATTGGCGCTGTCATTCGCCAGCATCACCAGTTTGCCGCCGGCTTTAACCCAATTGGCGATGACGTTGGCATCCGTTTGGGTGATATAATTAGGGTTCGGGTTCTCTTTTTTTGTATCAGGATCAACAATGATGTAGACATTTATGCCTGATAAGTTTTGAGCCGTCGGTACAGCATCAATTGCAGTCAGTTTCGCTCCAAGCTTAGTAAACACATTGCCCCATTTGGAAAAACCCGTTTGTGTGGTATCTTCCCACGTATAGTGGAAACGCTGTGCAGAGCCGTCTTTTGCTTTACGGGTTTCGTGGTTAAAATAATAATCAAGCGCTACGGTTTGGGCTTTTAATCCTATGGATAGTAATCCACAGAATAAGGTAATTACAAATATCTTTTTCATAACGGTAGATTTATCGGGAGTTTTTGGGCAAGGTAGATTGCCTTACAAAAAGTTCGGTTGGTAACGTAATTGTCTCAAATTCAGTAACAGGACGTTTGCTCAGGATCAGGCTCAAAAGCATTTCGGCAGCTTTGCGACCCATTTCAAACGCCGGTTGATAAACCGATGTTAATGGTGGGTTCAATACATCAGCTAATGTGGTATTGGTGTAACCCACCAGCGCAATATCATCCGGTATTTTAATCCCCATTTTGGTAAGCAGGAATAATGTAGTAGTGGTGATACGGTCTGATGTAGTGAATATTGCGTCAGGTTTATCTTTTATTGAAAGTAGTTCGTTCAGCGCATTTTCTATCTCGCTTACATCGCGACCACCGTGGGCGCAGTGTTTAATGTAGGTTAAAGGCATCTCAATGCCCGCCTCTTTCAAGGCGTATTCGTACCCTGCAAAACGCTCGCTGGTAATAGAAATATTGGGCGGACTGGTGATATGGGCTATACTTTTATAACCCGCATCAAGTAGCTGCCGGGTGGCATCGTATCCACCTTTAAAGTTATCGGCTATTACTTTATGGGTGTTTATCTCATTGGTAATACGGTCGAAGAATACAATAGGTAAACCTTGCTGGTGCAGGCGTTTGAGGTGGCTGATGTCTTTGGTTTCAGTAGAGAGTGATATCAATAAACCATCCAGCGCGTGATGCGTTAACTGCTCCACGTTCTTAAGCTCCATTTCATACGACTCATGCGTTTGGGTGATGATGACGTTGAAGCCAGCCTGGTAAGCTACGGATTCGATGCCATTGATCACCTGCGAGAAAAACTGGTTCTCGATAGTAGAAACCACAATACCGATGGATTTGCTATGTCCCTTTTTTAAGCTCTGGGCAATGGGGTTGGGGCGATAGTTATTCTGTTCAGCATAATCGTTAACCAGTTTTTTGGTTTTCTCGCTTATCTCATAACTATCACGCAAGGCTTTTGATACCGTTGATACCGAGATGCCCAAGGCCTTCGCAATGTCGCGTATGGTGATAGGATTGAAATTCATCTTGCGTAAACCGCCGTATTAGTGATTAGCAATCCCAATATATAAAGTTTTTTGTGAATGGGAGATGCTGGCTCACCTATAACTCCACTGCCTTACGCTTCGGCACCAGGAAATGCATCAGCAACCAGGCAACAACATAAGCGCAGGCACACACCGTGAACAATACATTATAACCTGCAGTTATGTTACCCGATGCCTTGGCCGAATCCAGTATCCAACCGATAAAAAACGGGAACAGGATACCGCCTACAGAGCCTGCCATGCCGCCGATACCTACTACAGAGCTAACTGCTTTTTTAGGGAAAATATCTGACGCGGTAGTAAATATGTTGGCACTCCAGGCCTGGTGTGCCGCTGCCGCCAAACTGATCAACGCTACCGCCTGCCAGATATTGGTGGCGTATCGCGCAGCAAAAATAGGCACCACACAAAGCGCGAAAATGAACATGGCTGTTTTGCGGGCCCTGAACACTGTCCAGCCTTTTTTGATGAACCATGATGACAGGTAACCACCGCCAATGCTACCTACGGTAGTGGCCGTATAAATAAGGATGAGTGGCAGGGTAGGTTTCTTTAAGTCGAGGTTAAATGTGCTGGAGAAATAGGATGGCAACCAGAACAAGAAGAAATACCACATCGGGTCGGTAAGGAATTTGCCAACCACAAAAGCCCAGGTCTGCCTGATGCCAAACAAGCGGCCCCAGGCCACTTTCTCAGTGGGCAATTTGCTTTCTGCAGTTTCCTCTTCAGCATCGCTGTTGATGTAAGCTAACTCTTCGGCGTTGACTTTTTTATGGCGGTTTGGTGCTTCATAATAGATCCACCAGAATATCAGCCACACAAAACCGATGGCGCCAGTAATGATGAATGCCATTTGCCAGCCGTACACACCCAAAATCCATGGCACCATGATTGGAGCTTCCACCGCACCGATATTTGCGCCGGAGTTAAATATACCTGTTGCCAAGGCCCGTTCCTTTTTAGGGAACCATTCTGCAACAGATTTGATAGCAGCCGGGAAGTTTCCGCTTTCGCCCGCACCCAAAACAGCACGCACAGCACCAAAACCCAATGTTGATTTTACGGCTGCATGCAGCATAGCTGCCAAACTCCAGATGATGAGCGACAGCGTATATCCCGATTTTGTACCCAACCTGTCAATAAATGCTCCGAAAACCAACAAGCCCAATGCATAAGCCGCCTGGAAAGCCATCACTATATCGCTGTAATCTTTTTCCGACCAATCAAACTGTTTCTCAAGCGTTGGTTTAAGCAGGCCTATTACCTGTCTGTCGAGATAGTTAATGGTTGTGGCAAAAAACAGCAGCACAACCACCGTCCAGCGGTAGTTAGTTCTTTGTTGGCTCATGATGTAAGGTTGGCGTTACCTCGCTTGTTTAACCAGTGTTAGGGCAAGCAAGGTATCGTTATATAATTGATTATAATTCTTCTCATTAAGCACAGCCGAAGTGATGAGTTTACTGCCCATCCCTACAGCCACCACACCGGCTTTAAACCAGTCTCCAATATTTTCGGCGCTCATGTCAACCCCACCGGTGGGCATCATTTTAACACCCGGGAACAATTCTTTTACTGCCGATACAAATCCCGGTCCCAATATGTTAGCAGGGAAAAGCTTTACTAAAGATACGCCGTAATAACGTACTGCTCTATCTATCTCGGTAGGTGTCATACAGCCTGGTATCCATAAAAAATCGTTGGTAAGGGCTAAGCTGCCCACCTCTTCGGCAACAATTGGCGAGATTAAAAAATCGGCACCTGCAAAAAGGTAGTCGTCAACATCCTGTGGTGTTTTTATTGTACCGATACCCAAAATAAGTTCAGGCAGTTCAGTTTGCTGCAGTTGTTTTAGAGCTTTGAAATTTTCCAAAGCGGCCTCGCCGCGGTTAGTGTATTCAATTACGCGGATGCCCGCTTTGTAAAGCGTGCGCACAACATCTAAACTTACCTGCGTATCGGCATGATAAAATAGTGGCAGCATGCCTTGTGCTATAATGGTATCTATAATTTCCTGTTTAGCTTTCATTGGGGATAGCCTTTAAAATATCATCAACGGTGCTTCGTGTGGCATCGCCTTCAATAAAAAGTTTTTCAAATGCAGCAGCGGTAGCAAAATCAAGAGTTTCTTTTGGCGATAGTTCATTATAGAAACCATATATCAAACCGCCCATAAAACAATCGCCGCTGCCAACTTTATCTACCACATGATCTGCTGTGTAATCAGCTGAGCTATGGAACCCGCCATCTGCATAAATAGCCGTGTAATAATTAATGCCATTACTTTCGTCAAACCTGAAGGTATTAGCTACCACCTTGCATTTAGGAAAGGCTTGTAAAATATCTTCTGATGAGCGCAGAGCTTCCTTCAAATAAATACTTTTTTGCCCGATTCATGGATGTCACCTAAAACGGTGATGCCCAGCAGCTTTTCCGCCGCCCAGATGTTGCCCATTATCAGATCGCAGTATTGTGCTAATTGCGGCATTACCTCAACGGGTTGTTTGCCGTATTGCCAAAGCTTAGCGCGATAATTGAGGTCGACAGAAATGAATATATTTCGTTGCGATGCCGCTTTCAAAGCTTCTTCACAAAGGTCAGCAGCGTCCTGACTTAGCGCCGGGCAAATTGCACTGAAATGGAACCAGCTTACATCTTGCAAAACCTTATCCCAATTTATCACGCCGGTTTTTAGTTTAGCAAATGATGAGCCTGCACGGTCGTATATCACGGCATCGTGCTTCATATCCTTGCCTTTGGTAAGGTAAAAAGTACCCAAACGGCCTTCACTTTTGTGGATGGCCGTGGTATCAATATTTCTTTTTTGGAGATAGTTAGTCAGTTGATCGGTAAGGCCATTATCCGGCAAAGCCGTAAAGTATTTTACAGGGATACCCCATAAGGCAAGCGCAGTGGCAACGTTAAGTTCGGCACCACCCACGTGGAAAGGCATGGAATTATTGCTCAGCCAATCGCCGTTTGCATCGGGGCAAAACCTGAGCAGCAATTCGCCAAATGTTAAAACTTTACCTGTCATTCCCTGCTAATCTAATTAAACGCCGCTGAAAATAGAAAAACCGCCGTCAACACAAATCATGGAGCCTGTTACAAATGCCGAGGCATCGCTCAGCAACCAAACCAGCGCGCCTATCAATTCATCAGGGTGGCCAAAACGTTTAAAGGGCGTTTTGCGGATAACTGATTCACCGCGCGGAGTGTAGCCACCATCAGGAGTGGTAAGCAGATTTCTATTCTGCTCCGTCAGGAAAAAGCCCGGTGCTAAAGCATTCATGCGCAACGCATCGCCGTAACGGTTGGCTAATTCAACGGCAAACCATTCGGTATAGCAATCCACAGCAGCCTTGCCCATGTTGTAGCCCAGTACTTTGGTAACGGCCTGTTTTGAGTTCATAGACGAGATATTGACGATGCTGCCTTTACCTGTTGCAGCCATTGCTTCGCCAAAGATCTGGGTAGGCAGGATGGTGCCCCAAAGGTTAATATCCAGCACTTTTTTCATACCGTCGATATTCATTTTAAAGATATCATCTTCGGGTTGAACAACTCCCTCGGGCATGTTACCGCCCGCGCCATTCACCAGACCATCAATACGGCCGAATTGATCTAATACCTCTGTTTTTGCTTGCAGCAGAGCCGATTCATCAAGTGCATCGGCTATCAGCGCAATAGCTTTACCGCCTTTTGCATTTATGGCTGCAGCGCGCTCGTCTGCGACTTGTTTATTACGACCGAGGATACCTACCGCACCGCCTGCCTCGGCAATGCCGTTGATAAATGCATTGCCCAAAATGCCGGTGCCGCCGGTAACTATAATAACTTTCCCTTCAAGCGAAAATGAGTTGTTCATAGGTACTTATCTGATGTCTTCAATTTTTATAGCGTCCATATCGGTGTAGTCCAGGTTTTCGCCTGCCATGCCCCATATAAAGCTGTAGCTGGCCGTACCCACACCCGAATGGATGCTCCAGGGCGGTGAAGCCACCGCGCCATAATTGTCTATTAAAATATGCCTTGTCTCCTGTCCCTCGCCCATGTAGTGAAACACGCGCTGGCCCGCAGGAATATCGAAATAAAAGTAGGCTTCCATGCGCCTATCATGCACATGCGGGGGCATGGTGTTCCAAACGCTGCCGCCGTGCAAAATGGTTAATCCCATTACTAACTGGCAGCTTTGGATCCCGTCGGCATGAATGTATTTATTAATGGTGCGATCGTTAGCTGTCTCTGGGCTGCCTGCTTTTACTTTAGCTGCCTCATCTATAGTCATTAAACGTATTGGATGCGTGGTATGCGCCGGTGCCGATAACAGGTAGAAAACCGAGGGGTTAGCGACGTCATCACTTTTAAAAGTTACCTCTTTTGTACCGCGACCAATGTAAAGGCAATCCAGTTTATTCAGGTTGTAAATCTGTCCGTCGGCTGTTATTTTACCACTGCCTGCTACATTGATAATGCCTATTTCACGGCGATCCAGAAAGTTATCCGCACGCAGGTTGGGGTAGGTGCCGAGGTTTAACGTATCACCAACAGGAT
>JAESTD010000317.1 GCA_016763755.1 Mucilaginibacter sp. | reverse complement strand
TACGTATTTCATGGCTCATGGCAGCCAGGAAGCGGCTTTTCTGCAGCGCATATTTTTCGGCCATTTCGGTATAAATAACCATCTGCTCCTCGTTCTTAAAGATCTTCCAGATGTTATACAGTATAATTACCACAATAGTGGTCATCAACAAGAGGATAGCTGCGGTAAGTTTCCTGAACTCGTACATTACGGTAGCCAGGTTAGAGTTCATTTCCTTTTTACTACCGGCAATGTATTGGTTCTCTGCGGTCTTGTATTTTTGCAAACTGCCAATTATCTGGCTAATAAGGCGATTATTGATCTCAAGCATCTGACGCTCGTTTTTGCGGAGCTTATTATTGGCGTCAGATATACTGCTGTAATATTTATTATAGGCTTGCGCAACTTTCGGCGTAGCTACCATGGTAGTGATCACCGTATCGGTACGTTTGGCAATAAGGATAGGTGCAATTTTTTTCTGAGCAACAATTGGTTCCTCTTTTTTCTTTTTGCTGAAAACTGAAAATAACCGGCCAAAGAATTTTTTCTTCTTTTCAGGCGCAGGCGTAATGCGGGCAATTGCCGGTGCTTTTAAAGTATCGATCTTTACACGTGTTTTTATGCGTTTGATAACCGGCAGTTTAATGATCTTGCTATCGCGATCTTTTAATGCCGAGTTTATGGTGCGGGCCGAGCTCATAAGGCTGTCTGATAAAGCCATTAACCTCGCATAGTTGTGCGCGTTATTTGCTTTCGCGCTTATTAATTTTTTCAATGCGCCGTCGGTTGCCATGTTTGCCTTATCGCGGTCATTGCTGTTCATTTTAGCAATAATGCCCCTTACGTTCTTTATCTGCCTCGAAAATTCTTTTGAGTAATTTGGATTGCCCGTGAGCGCAAACATACGACTGCTGTTATCGGCACTGTAAAGCTCAACTATGCAGCTATCTATCAATGTTGAGTTTTCGCGCGCGGCAACCATTTTCTGGAAATTGGTGCGTAGCTTTTCGGCTTTATTGTAATGAAGGTACAGGTAAAATGCACCGCCAAATAAAACCACTATTAACATTACTATGAGAAGGTAACGCAGGATAGGTATTTTTTTTACATCAGCAAACATATAATCAGTAATACTAAATATTCAAATAGGGGGCAACTGTTAATTTTTGAGAATATTTACAATGCCGATGCCACGCGCAATATTATTCCTATAAAGAATACTTTTTAAAAAATGCCTGATGAGCGAGGTATAAATAAAAGAAAACGGGACAATAACCAAGTGTGTAATAATGTGGGCAATTATACATTTTTGTAAACACTTTTAATGATTATTTAGTGTTTAGTGCGCAACAATACCTGCGTCAGTAGTTTTTAAAGGTGCTTTGATATTTCTTTTGCCGATGAGTAGAACAAGCAAACCAAGTGCAGATGCCGCAAGCATCAGCATGGCCATGGGCACCGCAGATTGTGCTTTAAACATACTCACACCAATAGACACTACCGAGCCTACACTCATCTGAAAAGCCCCCATCAGGGCTGAAGCTGACCCGGCGTTTTTCTCAAACGGAGCCAATGATAGTGCCGAGGTGTTTGGGCTTATCAGACCAACGCAGCAAAGCACAATAAATATCATGAAGATAGTGCCTATCAAACCCAACCAATCCTGACTGGCGGCTATTACGAACAAGGCCGAGGCTGTTACCATAATAATAAGCGCAACGTTGACCACCCGCCTGCTATCGTATTTTTTGATGAGGGCACTGTTTAGCTGGCTCGAGCCGATAAACCCAACTGAGAGCAGGGCGAAGATCCATCCGTAAACTTTACCGCTCACTTTAAAAACATCCATAAACACCAGCGGAGATGCAGATACGTAAGCAAACAAACCCGAAAAGGCTATACCGCCTGTAATGGCATAGGTATAAAACTGCGGTTCTTTTATTACGGTTAAAAAGCCATTTATGATAGGTTTGGGCTTGAGTGAATAATGCGGATCTGGCTTGAAACTTTCGGGAAGTAAAAATATAACAGCCAAGGTTATCAGAATCGATAGCGCAGCCAGTATAAGAAAGATGATATGCCAGTTAAAGTTTGATGTAACGTAGCCGCCAACCGTAGGGGCTATCATTGGCGATGCCCCTAAAACCAGGATGAGCAAAGCGAACACCTTTGCGTTGTCTTTTACTGGGAAAAGATCGCGTACCATGGCAATGGATGCCACCGTGGCTGCACAACTGCCCAGCGCCTGGAAAAAACGCATGGCAATGAGCATCTGGATACTTGAGGAATAATAACAGGCTAAAGACGCGATGATATACAGGGCCAAGCCGAAATACAAGGGGCGCTTGCGACCATATTTATCAAGCAAAGGACCATACAGCAACTGCCCTGCCGATATACCGATAAAAAAACTCGACAGCGAAAGCGCTACCTTTTCGGTTGTGGTATGCAGCGATTTCGCAATATCCGGGAAACCCGGCAAATACATATCAATGGAGAATGGGGCCAGCGCCGTAAGTGCCCCCAATACCATTACTAAAGTGAAATAACGTTTGCCCGTCATGTTGTTATGCAAAGGAAATCATAATTACCAGCTTATAAGGTTCAAATGCAAAATAATACAATGAGGTGATTTTAATCTATTTACTACATTAGTCAATCGGTACCCCGTCCGGTTGCATATAAACCCTTTCTTATACACCTATGCTGGTTATATTTATTTGTATAGTACTGCTTATCTTATTAGTTAGCTGGGCAAAAGTTAATCCCTTCCTGGCTTTTTTACTGGTATCAATAGCGGCAGGTTTAATGCTGGGTATACCCGTTACCAAAGTAACGGCCTCTGTGCAAAAAGGCATCGGTGATATATTAGGCGGATTGGTGATCATCATCTGCCTGGGTGCCATGCTTGGCAAACTGGTAGCCGCCAGCGGCGCAGCCCAGCAAATAGCCGGTGTATTAGTTAAATTGTTTGGCGAAAAATATATACAGTTAGCACTGGTAGGTGCCGGGTTTATTATTGGCATACCTCTATTTTACGGGATAGGCTTCGTATTAATGGTGCCGCTGATATTTTCTGTTGTTTACAAGTATAAGTTACCGGCGGTATTCATCGGGTTGCCTATGATAGCATCCTTATCGGTTACACATGGTTTTTTGCCACCCCACCCGTCGCCATCAGCATTGGTAGTACTGTTTCATGCAAATATGGCAACTACCTTTTTGTACGGGCTGTCTATCGCTATTCCCGCTATTATCTTAGCAGGACCAGTGTTTGCAAGTTTCCTGAAACGCATCCCGTCAGAACCATTAGCGACTTTCCGCGCTGAGGAAATGCCTGCAGATAAATTACCCGGCGCTTTCAATAGTTTTTTCACGGCCTTACTGCCGGTATTATTGCTGATGCTTACTGCATTTTTTCCTTATTTGGGTGTTAAAAATGAGAACGCGTTAAAAGTGATGGCCTTTCTTGGCGACCCATCTATCGTGATGCTGATAGCTTTATAGTAGCCACATATACGCTCGGTGTTAAGCAAGGCATGAGCATGTCAACCATCTCCACTCACTTTACAGATGCAGTTAAAGATATTGCGCTTATACTGCTCATTATTGCCGGTTCCGGTGCTTTTAAAGAAGTTTTGGTAGCGAGCGGGGTGGATAAAGAAATTGCAAACAGCCTGAGATCATTTAATATGCCGCCGCTTGTTTTGGGTTGGCTGATCGCGGCTATCATACGCAACAGCTTAGGTTCGGCTACGGTGGCGGGCCTGACCGCTGCGGGCATAGTAAGCGGGTTAGTGGTATCAGAGCATGTAGACCCTAACCTAATGGTATTATCCATAGGCGCGGGCAGCCTGGCTTTCTCCCATGTTAACGATTCGGGTTTCTGGCTCTTTAAAGAGTATTTCAATCTTAGCATGAAAGATACATTCCGGTCGTGGTCTGTAATGGAGAGCCTGGTATCAATAATCGGTTTGGCGGGTGTGCTGATCATTAACGTATTTATCAAATAACATTATGAGTAAAAAACTTTTGATTATACTGCTGATGCTGGCGTCAGGTTTGGCAAAAGCACAGCAAAATGAAGGAAACTTCTTTACTTCGTTTGATGGTACCAAGATCTATTACGAGGTAAAGGGCGAAGGGCAGCCTGTAATATTGGTGCATGGTTTTACCAACAATGCCCAAAGTTGGAAACGTGGCACACTTTATCCGGCCTTACTTAAAGAGGGATATAAAGTGATTATCCTTGACCAGCGAGGAAACGGCCAATCCGATAAACCCCATACCGATGCAGCTTATGCCAATGATGCCGAAGCGAAAGATATTATGGGCCTGGCATCAGCATTAAAACTAAAGCAGTATAGTATAGTCGGTTATTCGCGTGGCTCCATTATTACCTCAAGGGTGATGGTGCTGGATAAGCGCGTGCGCAAAGCCGTAATGGGCGGTATGGGTGCCGATTACACTAACCCAAATTGGCCACGCCGCGTGCATGCCTATGAAGCCCTGGCCGGCGATACCACCCATCATGATGTGGACGAAATGATGGCTTGGATCCACAAAAATAATTTTGACAATCAATCACTGATGTTACAGCAGAAATACCAACCATCAACCAGTGCGGCAGAGTTGGCAAAACTAAAAATCCCCGTGCTTTTGATTGATGGTAGCGAGGACAATACCAATGGCGATGTGCATGACCTGCAGAAACTCATCCCCGGTTCAAAGTACACCGAAGTGCCGGGTAACCACAATACTGCAGGTAATACTGAACAGTTTGCACAAGCTATTACCGATTTTTTAAGGCAGTAGTAGCATTTTTATAGTATGGCTTGTAATTTGTATAGCTTATACAGAATACAATTACACATACCATGAAAAAGATAACTATATTATTTTCGTTGATGCTTGCCTTTTTGGTGAGTGTTAATTTTAATGCTACTGCGCAGGAGAAAAAGGGATTAAGTAAACAAGGTAAAGGCGCAATCATAGGCGGTGCGGGTGGTGCCGTTGCAGGTGCACTTATAGGCAAAAGCGTTGGTGGTGCCGTTATAGGTGGTGCCATTGGTGCAGGCGGTGGTTACATTATCGGTAACGAAGCCCGCAAACGCGAAGAAAAACGCAAACACGAGGCCTGGCTTGAACGCCGCCGTGCATGGAAAAGAGCTCACCCAGGTAAAGCATATCCATATTAATAGAATCGGAGAATAAAAAGAAAGCCCCGCAAAATTGCGGGGCTTTCTTTTTATCGAAACCTAACCGGTTTTATGTCGCAGGCTTATCATTGACCGCACCTTGCGCTACATTCCCCCCGCGGCCTTTCACATCAAATACGCGGAACTTTACGGTGCCGGTTGCGTTTACAGGCGTGGTATATTCAGGACTGGTGGCGGTTGGCTCTGTACCATCGGTAGTGTAGCGTATGGTCATGCCGGGGTATTGTACATTGGCGTGGTATTTACCATCCTGCAGTATAACGCCCGGCTTGGGTATCCTGAAGGCATAGCCGCCACCCTCGTAGGCCAGTCGCGGTAGTTCGCGTTTGCCCAATACGTTTACAAAGCGGCTCCAATCGTCATTATATAGTTTTTTGGCTTTGGCCGAATCAAGCTCGGTCGTCCATGCGGGGTCTTTGGCCCATGCGCGCTCACCAAGGGCTATCAGCTTAGGAAACATCATGTACTCCATTTGCTGCGGCAATTTTACTGTCTCGGCCCATAGCGCGCCCTGGAGGCCTATGATGTTTTCCTTACCATAATCGGTAAGGCGCTGTTTGCCCACAAATATGCGGCGATCAATAGGGTTGCCTTGTTTGTCCACATCGGCATTTTTAAAGTAATCGTATGGGATAAATGAAAAGAATTTATCTATGCCGAGGAAAGCGCCCCAGTAATAGCCCGGCTCATCCCACCCTTTGTAGGTAGCCATATCAAAATACAGATTGGTAACGCAGGTAAGTACCGTTTTGTAGCCGCCGTTTGCCAGTTTGTAGGCAAGGTCTTCCTGCCCGTCGCCAAGTACGTTGTTCCAAACATCAACCTGCATACCCTCGTTTACAAACTGCGGATTAGGTACGTAAGTGTTATGCCCGTCTAAAGTGGTTTTGCGCAGGGCCATCTCTTCCCAGCCGGCCAGTTTTATGTTTTTCTTTTTAAGGATGCTGTTCAAGCGACCATAGAAATAATACCACAGGTCGCCGGTGTTTTTAATTTCTGGATGGGTTTTCTTCAGCGCAGCAAAAGCAGGCGATTTTTCCCAAACGTGCTCAGGCACCTCATCGCCACCAAAGTGGATGGCAGGCAGCGGCGCACCGGCTTGTTTGTAAATGGCGATCAGGTCATCAACTACGCGCTCCACATAGGTATACACCGATGGCAGGGAGACGTCGATCACGTTATCGTTCCAGTATTGTACCGAGCGGTAGTCTGATTTATCGTTAGCATCATACAGCAGATATTTGGATGCTTCGGTCTTGTTGCCCGCAGCCATCAGGCGGTTGTAGCGTGCCTGCATTGCTTTGATAGAACCCCGCGCATGGCCGGGCGTTTCAATCTCTGGCAATACGGTAATGTGGCGCTCGTTGGCGTATTTAAGTATTTCTACGTAATCAGCAACTGTATAAAAGCCAGTGCCGGCCTTATTACTAAAATCGGGACCAGAACCATGTGATGGCGGCAGGAAGTGTTTGCTATCCAGCGTATGGCCACGTTTTGATGCTACGGATGTAAGCTCCGGCAGGGATGGTATCTCTATTCGCCAGCCTTCATCATCCGTAAGGTGCATGTGCAGGGTATTGAGTTTGTAGGCACCCATCAGATCCAATAAGCGTAATACCTGTTGTTTGTTCTGAAAATTGCGGGCGACATCCAGCATCACGGCACGGTACGGAAAACGCGGTGAGTCTTTGACTTCAACGCATGGAACGGTTATACTGTTCGGTTTGTCCGTACCTGTTGCTGACGGACAAAGGTTTATTAATGATTGTATACCATAGAACATACCCCTTGCAGTAGATGCATTGATATTTACACCAACAGGTTTAACACTGAGTTCATATCCCTCATCGCCAAAGCCAACTTTATAGCCGAGGGTGATGGTATTGCTATTCCCTGTTGCCGGTGGCACACCCAATTTTTTAAGAAGCCATACATCCAGCTTAGCTAATTCTTTAGTAAAACGGGCATCGGCAGCAATAAGTTTAACACCTGCTGCTAAAGTGAAAGTTCCCGATGTTTCCTGATAGCTCAATGGCAACGGTACTATCTTAGGCAGTTTATCGGCAGGGATATCTGTTATATTTTTGTTTTGGTTAAAGATCACCTCGGGGGTAATCAGTCCGGGGTATTTTGGGTCGAGGGGTTTAATGATGAAATTGCCGGGCAGATAACCTTTCTCCGGCGCGGCATCAAACACAAAATAAGGGCCCTCAATGGCATCGGTGTAATTAACTACAATATCCTCGCAGATATACTCTATGCGGGCGCTCTCACCTGGCTTTATGGCCTTAAAACTTTGGTTTGGGGTAATACTGTACAAATCGCCGTTTACTTGTAATATTTTGGCATTCCCGCTGGCAGCATCAGCAATAAAATTACGCGACGAGTTGAAATAGATCTTCCAGCCACCTGCAGGCAGTGTCTCAGTACCATTGTTGGTGATAATAAGCGCCGTTAACGCTTCCTGTTTGTTTTGATAATTATTATCAACCACTTCCCAGCTAAGGGTGAGGTTTTTGATATCGAATGCCGGAGCAGCAGCAAACGTAACAATATTGGCAAATGCCATGATTATGAGGGCAATGAAACGGCGCATGGTTAACTAAGGTTTGTTGAACCGTAAATATAACCACATAGCCAAATTATAGGCGGGACTTTTTAAAATATTTTTTAAAGTGCAAATTTCACCCAGCCATTCCCCTCATTACCGAAGATAAATTGCTTAGGATGGATGATCTCGGCCAACATTTCCAGCGAATCAACTATCCTTGGGCCCGGCCGGTTAAAGTAATGATTGCCATCAGCAATGTAGATGCGGTTGTTCTTTACTGCCTTCAGGTCGGCAAAGCCGGGCTGGCTCAGTATCAGGCCCACTTCGCTCATGGTACGCTCTATAGAAAAACCACAAGGCATTAACAGGATAATATCGGGGTCGGTGGCTACAATATCGTTCCACTCAACATAGGGCGAGTGTTTACCCGCTTCGGCAAGTATGGGTGTGCCACCGGCTATGACCACTAACTCAGGAATCCAGTTGCCCGATATCATTAACGGGGCGAGCCATTCCACGCAGGCAATGGTAGGCTTTACTTCCATAAACTTCAGCTTATGGCGAATAATATCGATGCGTTCGGTAAGGTCCTCAAGCAATTGTTCGCCTTTATCGGCCACGCCCAACGTATCAGCTACCTGTTTAATATCGTTCAGGATATCATTTAAAGAATTTGGTTGCAGGGAGATGATCTGCGCAGGGTTTTCCAGGTAATCGGCAAGCGCTTGTTCAACCTCAGGCAAACTAACTGCACAAACTTCGCATTGGGCCTGGGTTAGCACCACATTGGGTTGCAGGTCTTTTATCACCTCGCGCTTCACCGTATAAACTGATAAAGCATCGGCCAGTACCTCTTTTACCTTTACATCTATTTCTTCGCTGCTCAAACCATCGGGAATATTTGCCTCAGAACATACCGGCAAATGGATGATACTCTCCGGAAAATCGCACTCGTGCGAGCGACCTACCAAACGGTCTTCCAATCCCAGGGCACAAACAATTTCGGTAGCGGCAGGCAGTAACGATACGATTCTTTCAGCAGACATTTTAATACAGTTTGCAA
Organism: Mucilaginibacter sp.; assembly: GCA_016763755.1. Classification (GTDB taxonomy): domain Bacteria; phylum Bacteroidota; class Bacteroidia; order Sphingobacteriales; family Sphingobacteriaceae; genus Mucilaginibacter. Next base: position 148 of record JAESTD010000317.1, on the reverse strand, counting down.
TGGGCGGGGTGCGGTTGGCAGCGCTCCATTTATGAGTATGCAAATATGCGATTTTTGTTGTGAAGGTGTGCCCCCTCGAAATCTCCCCCGATAGGAGAGACTTGACGAAATACACTTTTTTAAAGCCCCTCTCCTTCGGAGAGGGGTT
>JAESTD010000316.1 GCA_016763755.1 Mucilaginibacter sp. | reverse complement strand
TCAATTCCTACCTGTCCTTCGATAACGAACTGCCTTTCTGGAAGGCTTTGCTGATCCGCACCTACTACAATTTGAAGGGTATCGGTGTCAGTGATGATGTCAATTATGGTTTGGACAGAAGTAATGTCATCATTGAACAGTACCCATTGGTGTTCAAGGATCGCCCGCCGCTGAAATTACAGCGATCATGATCGCTATGAGCATTATGAAAATTAGCCTTCCGTTTTGAAAGGGTATCAAATTCATGCCTTATAAGAGATCTAACAAAAGGATTTGACATTCAATTATTTATAATTTTTGTACAGTTTTTGGCATTTGGTTGGCAACAGCTGTTACCAAAAATCAGATCATGGAAGCTTTCAGTCCTTCGCTCAACATGCAGAAAAGAGCTCAGCGGGAGCGCTTAAAGAAAATAGCGCGCGTACGCATGCGTTTAAAATCCTACCATTTGCTCATGTTTGCCTTTGTGGTTATGATGCTTTTCGGCGCCCTTATGAAGTCGATCAGTTAGGTTTAAAACGACCATTTATTTCAGTTATATTTGGTTGACGAACATTTTGCGTTCCCTATCTATCTTTATTCTGGCAGGTCTGTATGAGATCGGAGGCGGATACCTGATATGGCTTTGGTTTAAGGTCGGATAACCTTTAAGTTACGGCATTTCGGGTTCTGTCATTCTTGCATTCTATGGAATTGTAGCCACCTGGCAAACCGCTAACTTTGGCCGGGTTTATGCAACCTATGACGGGATATTTATCGTGTTGGCATTATTATGGGCATGGAAGGTAGATGGTTTTAAACCGGATAAATGGGACATTATTGGTGCGCTCATCGCGCTGACAGGTGCTTCCATAATTATCTACATGCCTCATAAGTAAAGTCTTCCGTTTTGGAAATCACCACATCATTTTGGCATGGTTAAAAAGGTAATCATTCAAACGAATTTTATCTAAATAACTGATAGACAATTCGTAATAGTTATTTTCTTCCATTTGGCACTTCATTGGCGGCCATCTTCTTAAATTAAGATCAAAACTGACATGTTCATTTTTATTATCGGAGTGGCTGTGCTCATCGCAGGCGCGGCACTCAAAAGATCACGCGAGGCGGCCGGCCGCTTTGGCGGCGTGATCAGCAAGACCGGCATTGTTATTATCATATTGGGACTGCTTTTTTCCCTTTTCAAAGTGATCGAACCGGGACGCGTCGGTGTCCAGGTGCTCTTCGGTAAGGTACAGAACCAGCCTTTGGAAAGCGGCCTGCACTTGGTCAACCCGCTGGTCGACATCAGTTCCTTTAATATTCAAACGCAGACCTATACCATGAGCGCTGTCAGCAATGAGGGTCAGAAAGAAGGTGATGATGCCATCCGCGTATTATCGGCTGACGGGCTGGAAGTGACCATTGACCTGTCGGTATTATACAAGGTCAATCCGCAAAAAGCACCCTATATCATGCAGAACATCGGTGAGGACTATATCGACAAGATCGTCCGCCCGATATCCCGCACGGCGATCAGGGATAATGCCGTGAACTTCACAGCAGTGGACCTTTTCTCCTCCAAACGCCAGGAATTCCAAGACCGCATCAACGAGACCATCAAAGCCGGCTTTGAGAAACGCGGGCTGGAAATGCAGCAGATCCTCGTGCGCAACATCACCTTGCCGGCCTCCGTACGGGCCAGTATCGAGTCAAAGATCAATGCCGAACAGGAAGCTCAAAAAATGGAGTTCGTGCTGCAAAAGGAAAAGCAGGAGGCAGAGCGCAAGCGCGTGGAAGCGCAGGGTATTGCCGACTACCAGCGGATCCTGTCGACCGGCCTAACCGATAAGCAATTACAGTATGAAGCCATTAAAGCGCAGAAAGATATTGCACTGTCGGCCAATGCCAAAGTGATCATCATGAACGGCAAAACAACACCGGTCATTCTGAATGACAAATAAAAATCAATTACCTTGAAAGCAAAAGATAAATTTCAAACGGCTGTGCTCGTCATCGACGACGAGAAAAAACTGGCTGGGCTGATCGCCCGCATACTGGAGTTGGAAGGATTCCAGGTGTTTCAGGCCTACACCGGAAAGAGCGGGCTTAAAATGGTCGCGACCGAGGATGTCCAGGTCGTCATCAGTGATGTTAAACTACCCGATATCAACGGGGTAGATCTTGTGACCCTGATCAAAGAGAAGAAACCCTATGTTGAGGTCATTAACCTGACCGCCTACGGCACCATCAATGATGCCGTCACATCTATAAAAACGGTGGTTTCGACTACCTGGTCAAGGGAGATGACAACGATAAGATCATCCCGCTTGTTTTCCGGGCAGCAGAAAGAGCCCGCCTGCAAATGCGCCTGCTCAACATGGAGGCCCGGATGGACGAACGCTTTAGTTTCGAGAATATCCAGGGAAGGTCCAAACAGATCAGGGAAAGCATTGACATGGCCAAACGTGTCGCCGTCACGGATACGACCGTCTTACTGCTTGGCGAGACCGGGACCGGCAAAGAAGTGTTCGCAGTCGCGATCCATCAGGAAAGTTCAAGGCGGGATCAGCCCTTCGTGGCGGTGAACTGCAGCAGCTTTCCGCCGGACCTGCTGGAGAGCGAGCTTTTCGGTTATAAGGCCGGCGCGTTTACCGGGGCCAATAAGGACAAAAAAGGATTGTTTGAAGAGGCCGATCACGGTACCATCTTTCTAGATGAGATCGGCGAGACCAGCCTGGAACTCCAGGCCAAACTCCTGCGCGTACTGGAATCCCGCAGCTTTATTAAAGTCGGCGATACCCAGACCAGCAAAGTTGATGTCCGCATCATTGCAGCCACGAACCGTGACCTGCAGCGGGAAGCAGAAGCCGGTCACTTCCGGCTCGACCTGTTTTACCGGCTGTCCGTGTTTACGCTTCATTTACCGTCATTGAATGACCGCAAGGCAGATATCGAACTGCTGGCCAACTACTTTTTAAAGGAATTCGCCGATAAGGTGAATAAGCGGATCGATGGCCTCAGTGAGGGCTTTACTGCCGCGCTCCTGGCACATCAGTGGAAAGGAAATATACGCGAGCTTAAAAATACCATCGAACGGGTACTGATCCTGGCCGACGGCCCCGTCATTGATACGGACCTATTGCCGCTGGAATTCCTGCGCCATGCCAAACCGGTAGGGTCGCTCGATCTGGAAAGCGTTGAAAAAGACCATATCCTGAGAGTGCTCTCGCATACCCGCGGCAATAAGACCGAGGCAGCGCGCTTGCTAAACATCGGTTTGACCACCCTTTACCGAAAACTGGAACAATACCAGGTAAGTTAAACGCCACCCTTGTTTTTATGAAAAAGACCCTTCCATTTTGGAAGGGTCTTTAAGTTTACAAAAAGTTCTAAAACAAAACAACAGTTTGTAAATCAATACATTATACCAAAATATTTGACAATGGCATCCGATTTGGCATAGGCTGTTTAACAAGATTATCATCATGATCACATTACTACTATTTATCGCCATTATCGTCTGCATGTGGCTATTCTACAAATCCGTTGACTGGTTCGAAAAGATCTAAAATTCAAAGACATGATCGCATTATTCATTATTTCAATTGCAGTGTTCCTATACATGATATACGTGCTGCTTAAACCCGAAAAATTCTAAACTACATTAACCATGAACTCAGAGATCTTAGGCGTTGTCGCCTCCTTCCTGATCACCCTGCTCATCGCCATTCCGCTGGGCAGGTACCTGGCCAAAATGTTCGCCGGCGAGCGCGTTTGGACAGACTTTATGAAACCACTGGAACGCGGCCTGTTCAAGCTTGGCGGCGTCAACCCGAATGAACCCATGGACTGGAAACAGTTCCTGAAAGCCATGCTGGCCATCAACCTGTTATGGTTGGTCTACGGATTTTTTGTGCTGATCTACCAGGATAAGCTGCCGCTGAACCCGGATGGTAACCCGGGAATGACGCCTGACCTGGCATTCAATACCATTATCAGTTTTGTGGTCAATTGTAACCTGCAGCACTATAGTGGTGAAAGCGGTGTAACCTACCTGGTACAGCACTTTATACTAATGTTTCTGCACTTTACCAGCGCGGCAACGGGTATCGCCACTGCGGTAGCTTTATTCAAGGCATTTCGTGATAAAACTACAGAAAACATTGGCAATTTCTGGGAATTCTTTATTAAGAGTATCACCCGCTTGTTACTGCCCCTATCCATCGTTGTAGCACTGATCCTGACCTTCAATGGTACGCCTTCAAGCTACGCCGGAAAAGCTCAGTTTATTTCTATGCAGGGCGATACGGTGAACGTTTCACGCGGCCCGGCGGCGCAAATGATCGCTATCAAACACCTGGGTACAAATGGCGGAGGTTGGTTCGGCGCGAACTCTGCACATCCGCTGGAGAACCCGAACTATCTGACCAATATGACGGAGATCATTGCCCAATTTATTATCCCTACTGCGATGATCCTGGCATTCGGATTCTTTATCCGCCGTAAAAAACTGGGTTGGACCATATTCACTGTAATGATGCTGGGTGTATTGATGCTCATGATCCCATCCATCAGCAGTGAGGTGGGGGGCAATCCTTTGATTGAAAAAATGGGTGTTACCCAAAGCACCGGTGCTATGGAAGGTAAAGAGGTGCGTTTCGGACCAATCGCCACCGCTTACTGGAGTACGCTGACCACTGTTACCTCAACAGGATCAGTAAATGGTATGCATGATAGCACTATGCCTCTAACAGGCGCATGGCAACTGCTTGCCATGATGATCAACGGTTTCTTTGGCGGTTGCGGTGTAGGTATACTTAACTATTTTATCTACCTCATCATAGCGGTATTCATTTCCGGCCTGATGGTGGGCCGTACCCCGGAATTCCTGGGTCATAAGGTAGAGGCGCGTGAAGTGAAAATAGCCGCCCTGATCACCTTACTCAGTCCTTTCCTCATCATGGCCGGAACTGCACTGGCTGCTTTTGTATTCACCAATTATGGTAATGCGGACTGGGCAGTGAAACCATCTAACTGGCTCAATAACCCAGGGTTCCATGGGTTTTCCGAAATGTTATATGAGATGACCTCGGCGAACGCCAATAACGGTTCAGGATTTGAAGGCTTGGGTGATAACAACGTTTTCTGGAACGTTTCCACCGGCTTCGTGCTGATCCTGGGCAGGTTCCTGCCGATCATCGGTCCGGTAGCTATCGCAGGTCTCTTAGCCAAAAAGAAATATATACCCGAGTCGGCCGGTACACTGCGTGTAGACACCATGACCTTTGGTCTGATGACCTTCGCGGTAATCCTGGTGCTGAACGCACTTTCTTACTTCCCGGCACTGGCCTTAGGTCCGTTGGCCGAGTATTTTTCCATGAGATAATAGTTTGAACAAAAAATGAAAAATCAATCTAATAAATTATTTGAACCGGCTCTTGTTCAAACCGCTTTGAAAGAGTCGTTCATCAAACTGAATCCTAAGGTAATGCTGCGCAACCCGGTAATGTTCACCGTGGAAGTAGGCACCGCGATTATGGCCTATGTTACCTTCTACAGTTTGACCCATAAAGACCAGGGCTCAT
>JAESTD010000315.1 GCA_016763755.1 Mucilaginibacter sp. | reverse complement strand
CCGCGAAACCGGCGAGGTTACCTACGGCATCAATAGTCTGTTTAAAGTTTTGAGTAACGCCATGCCAGTTTTCAAAGGCTTGTTCAGCTTCCGTCCTTTCATTTTGTTGATGAGCAAGTTGTATGCTTTCATCTCTTATAACCGCAGGGTAATATACCTGCGGCTAAGGATGATTTCATATACCAGCCAACGTTTAAACTGCGCTACCGTGTAGCTTACCTGCTGTTCACCTGGTTAGTTACTGCCGCCATCCTTGCCCAATATGCGCCGTTGTTAGAAGGCATGGTACCGGTAGGTGGTGCACACCGTGAGTATATCATCTGCGGTGCGCAGATCGCGTTCCAAGGCGTTATCGTCAGCCTGTTGTTCAAACAAAAGCGTTGGGAGTATTTGGGTAATATGATGACCATCTCTTTTGCAGGTAGCCTGTTGTTGTTGCCTATTGTGTTACTAAGTAATATCGTAGGCACCCACCCACTCTTTTACACCTGTTACTTTATGATGGTTGCCGGGCTGATGTTTTTAGAGCATATCCGCAGGAGCAAATTACTGGGCATCGGCTGGTGGCTAACCATCAGTTGGGTTATTTATCGCACCTTGGTACTCGTTATTATAATGTTTGCCTAAATCTTATCATCATGCTACACAACAAGATCATATTAGCCGGTGGTGCCGGGAGCCTCGGCACTACGTTGGCCAATTACTATCGCGATAAAACCCGCGAGATCATTATCCTCAGTCGTAAACCAAACGCTACAGATGGCAATGTTCGCACGGTAGTTTGGGATGCCAAAACCATTGGCCCCTGGGCACAGGAACTGGATGGAGCAGATATGCTTATTAACCTTTGCGGTAAAAATGTGAACTGCCGTTATACCGAAAAGAACAAAGAAGAGATATTCAGTTCAAGGCGTGTGCCTACCCTTTTACTGGGCGAGGTAGTGGGCAACTTAGCTAACCCACCTGCTTTATGGATAAACGCGGCATCTGCCACCATTTACCGTCATGCGGAAGACCGCCCACAGGACGAGGCCACCGGCGATATTGGCTACGGCTTTTCTTGAGGTTTGTAAACAATGGGAGCAAGTGTTTTTTGAGCAGGATACGCCCAACACCCGCAAAGTTGCTTTAAGAATAGGGATAGTTTTAAGTCAGGATGGCGGTGCATTCCCTGCCCTGTGTAATCTGGTAAAATTTGGAATGGGCGGCAAACAGGGCGATGGCAGCCAATATGTAAGCTGGATCCATGAGCAGGATGTGGCCGCCATTACTGAATGGGTTTATAATCACCCCGAACTTACAGGAGCTATCAATGCCACCGCACCAAACGCTGTTAAAAATATCGACCTGATGCGTACCATCCGCAAAGCTTACGGAATCCCATTCGGCCTGCCTGCACCAAAATGGCTGTTGGAGATTGGCGCAGCAATTATACGTACAGAAACTGAACTGATACTGAAAAGCCGTTGGGTAAAGCCACAGTGCCTGCTGGATAGCGGCTATAGCTTTCAATACACCGATGCAGCGCATGCCGTTCATGACCTGCTCAGCATCAAACCATAACGTTAATACTATGGCTCTTACCACCACGCAATTACAAAAACGAATAAAATATTGGCTTTGGGTATTGATCATCGGGCTGGCTTTAAGTGGTATCACCGCCTTCCCTATCGAAACGGAACTGGCCTGGTTTAGCGGGCATACAGGTTTTATGTCGGCCAATGCACAAAATTGGTTCAGTGCCATTTATGAGGCTGTAAAAACCACTAACGCCAACTATCCCTACCTATCTTATGGCACCGACTGGCTGGCCTTTGCGCACTTACTGTTAGCCGCGCTGTTCATCGGCCCGGCTAAAGACCCGGTAAACAATATATGGGTTATACAATTTGGCATTATTGCATGCATCGCTATATTTCCACTGGCTTTTATTGCGGGCAGCATCAGGCAGATACCGTTCTTTTGGCGGTTGACAGATTGCTCATTCGGGGTTATCGGTATAATTCCGTTGTTACTTGCCAATAGTTATACCAAACAATTAATTATCTTCAAAAACGCTAACCAAACCACATCACGATGAACAGAGACACTGCAGGATTTATTGTACCTCAGATATTTGGAGCAGCTATCGTCGCGCTTACAAAGCTTTTGCTTAATCCTCACGGTTCATCAAGTGGTACACTTATTTTTTCGGAGTTTGTTATTGTACCCCTACTAATGGGTATCATAAGTGCACGGTATTGGCGCAATCTGGATATGCGGGCAGGCAGATCGGGTTTGCGGGCACTTTTAAATACTGCCATAGCTTGTATCATCAGCGCCGCTTTCCTGGGCGAGGGAGTTATCTGTCTCCTTATCGTATCGCCTTTGCTGTTCATCTTTATATGGATGGGGCAAATTATTGGCGGGGCCATGTTTAAAAAGAACAACAACACCTTAAATACGAGCATAGTTGTGCTGTTGCTTGCGGTTTTCGTATCGGATTCGCTCTCTGAACATCATTATGAAAATTTAGTGGCCGATACCATAGTCATAAAAGCCCCGCCGGCCAAAGTATGGCAATATGTGGTAGCTTATGAACGCATTGAGGAGAAGCCAAAATTCTGGCTTTTTAAGATAGGGATGCCCAGCCCGGTGCAGTCTACCGCCGACGGATATTATGTGGGTGCCAAACGCAAGTGTATTTTCAGCAATGGATATGTATTTGATGAGGTAATATCTAAATACGATGAGAATCATGATCTTATCTTTGATATCACCCACCAGCCCCGCGACCCCGAAATAATGGGTCATATTGATATTTTACGCGGGCAATTCCTGCTAAAAGATAACGGCGATGGTACCACCACCCTCACCGGCAACAGTTGGTATAAGCTATACGTTTTCCCAACCTGGTATTATGATATGTGGGCATCGAGCATAGTGCGTAACGTACACGTGCGGGTTATGGATAGGGTAAAACAATTAAGCGAAGCAAAATAGATGTTTACAATAATTGCGCAAAAGCATCCCGCGGTTATTATCAGGCTGTTATATTTACAGCAAATCTCACACTATGCCTAACATCCTTAAAAGCAACGCCACCAAAATTTTCTTCGCGGTTTTAGCTGTTAATATTTTGCAATCGTGGCTAAGTGCTTTTTTAAATGATGAGGCTTACTACTGGTTTTACGGGCAGCACCTGGCCTGGGGTTATTTTGATCATCCGCCGTTAATAGCATTGCTAACCAGAGTAGGATCAGCTATTTTGCCCGGCGAGTTAGGCGTGCGTTTGTTTCCGTGTTTGATGGGCAGTGCCACTTTTGCCTTAACGTATAAACTGATAGAGGGTGAGGCTACCAATAGGCTTAATGTACGTTTAGCCACAATGTTAATGTGTGCATCGGTTTTTCTTAACCTGTACTCGTTTATGGCTCTGCCGGATACGCCTTTACTGTTCTTCGCAGTGCTATTCCTTTACCTCTACCGCGATTATCTTAACAGTGATACGGCAATTAATGCTATAAAGCTTGGCGTAGTTGCAGCCTTGTTATTATACTCAAAATATCATGGCATATTGATTATCGGTTTTACCGTATTATCAAACCTCAGCTTGCTTAAAAGACCATCATTTTATGCCATTGCCGCAATTACGTTGGTGCTATTTGCTCCGCATATACACTGGCAGTATACGCACGATTATCCTACCATAAGGTTCCAGTTTCAGGAACGGGTAAGCGAGTTTAAACTACAAAACATATTTGGTTACATTGGCGAGCAGGCAGGCATTACCGGTCCGCTGGTTTTGCTGGTATGCAGTTTGTTGTACAAACCAAAGAATACTTTGCAACGGGCTTTAAAGTTTAATGTGGCCGGCGTTTTCGCCTTTTTCCTGCTATCATCCTTTAAAGGGAATATCAACATCCACTGGACGGCTGTTGCCCTGCCTGCCATGATATGCCTTACTTATTTGTACCTGCAGGGTTTAAGTCGTGTACCCAAACCGGTTTACGGCTTACTGATATTCAACATCGTGCTCATTGTTGTTATCCGCATCAATTTTATAGCAAACCTGTTCCCCATCCCTCACTTTAACGACCATTATCCGCGGGAAATGGCAAAAGCGTTGAAAAAGGGAAGTACAACACGCCCTTTGGTTTTTTTGAACGTATACAATGAGCCATCAGAATTTATGTTCTACACGGGTGTTGACTGCTTCGCGATAAACAGTGTCGATTATAAAAAAACGCAGTTTAACTACGAGCCTGCGCTACAGGAGCGTGTACAAGGTAAAGATGTTGACATGGTATCAACCGGGCAGCTAACTGCAGAAAGTAAACCCATACAAATTTATAACAAGCAATATTTTT
>JAESTD010000314.1 GCA_016763755.1 Mucilaginibacter sp. | reverse complement strand
TCTGCGGCATGGCATTAAACAAGTGCGTTACCGCCGGGATAGGTTTCTTTAAAAAACCTTTACCTTGCTCGTAAGTAGCGTTGCTATGACCCGAAGACAGGATGATGCCCTGTTCATGTAAATAATCTATCACTTCCTGATCCTGCAATTCGGGTGCTATAGTGATCATTGTAATAACACCCTCTGCCCTCTCCACCCAGCCTTTTACTTCGGCAAGTGTTGCCTTCTTGATAAACTTTTCAGGGTGTGCTCCTTTTTTAGCAGCGTTAAGATACGGGCCCTCGAGGTGAACTCCCCAAAAGTTGCCGCGTGCTGTTGAGCTGTATTCTTTGGCGGCATCTATTCCTGCTTCAACAATATCATTAGTATTTGTACCGATGGTGGCAAAGAAGCCGGTAGTTCCCTGGTTAAGCAGGTCATCTTCCATACGTTTCAGAGCTGCCGCTTCGGGCTTGCCGGCAAAAAGCTTACCACCGCTGCCGTAGATCTGCAGATCGATAAAGCCTGGTGCCAGGTATGCGCCGTTCAGGTCTTTCTTTTCCGCATCAGCCGGAATGTTGTTATCGTTAAGAATGGCTTTGATCTTGCTGCCTTCAATTAAAACAGATTTGCCTTCGGCGATGATACCGTTGGTGATGAGTTTGAGATTGTGAAGTGCTGTTATCATAAGTAGAAACAATTAACAGATTCGTCATTGCGAGGTACGAAGCAATCTCCAGAGAGGACAATCGACCTTGCTTATTGTTCACACAAAATCCGGAGATTGCTTCGTACCTCGCAATGACGCGTGTAGTAAGAAATATCCGGACAAAAAAAATCCCCCTCGGTAACCGAGGGGGATAATATGATTAAGCTCCTAAAGCAACTCGCTTAAATGCGGTAACTGTAAGGCCTTTTTCAACAGTATCAAGGAACTGGCTAACATTCTTAGAAGAATCTTTAACAAACTCCTGGTTTAATAAAGTTGAGTCTTTGTAGAATTTGTTGAGTTTGCCCGCAGCAATTTTCTCAACCATTTCTTCTGGTTTACCTTCTGCACGGATCTGATCTTTAGCGATAGCTAACTCACGCTCAATAGTAGTTGAGTCAACACCATCTTTATCAACAGCAACAGGGCTCATTGCAGCAATTTGCATTGCAACGTCTTTACCGGCTTCGTCAACACCATTAGCGTCTTTATTTAAAGCTACCAATACTGCTAAACGGTAGTTACCATGGATGTAAGCAACAACTTTTTCGCCTTCAAGAACTTCGTATTTAGATACGCCGATCTTTTCGCCGATTTTACCTGTTTTGTCAACAGTAGCGTCACCAATTTTAACACGTGAGTTCTCAACGTCAATTTCAAGAGCGTTAAGTTCTTCAAGTGTTTTAGGGTTAGCTTGTACAGCAGCGTTAGCGATCTCGTTACCAAAAGCAACGAACTCAGCGTTTTTAGCTACGAAGTCAGTTTCGCAGTTAAGTTCGATGATAACACCACGTTTGCCATCTTCTGAAGTACGTGCAATAACAACACCTTCGTTTGATTCACGATCCTGGCGGCTTGCAGCTACTTTAGCGCCTTTTTTTCTTAAGTAATCAATTGCAGCTTCAAAATCACCGTTGGTTTCAGTTAAAGCTTTTTTGCAATCCATCATACCCGCACCGGTTTGCTGGCGCAGTTTATTTACGTCTGATGCAGAAATTTGTACTGTAGACATTGTTTTTATGTTAAATGTTGTAAAGTTGAAAGGTTACAAGGTTGAAACATTAAAACATTCCAACCTTGCAACCTTCCAACTTCAAAATAATATTACTCTTCTGTAGATTCAGCAGTTGGAGTACCAGCCTCAGCTTCTTCGGCAACTCTTTTTGCGCCACGGCCACCTGAAGTAGTTTCAGGAGCATCAGCTTTCGCTTTAGCAGCAGCTGCTTCTTTTTCAGTTTCGTCTTCTTTTTCGCGTTTGCGCTCATCTAAACCTTCTTCAATAGCTTTGATGATGATACCAGTGATCAATGAAATTGATTTTGTAGCGTCATCGTTAGCCGGGATAGGGAAGTCGATGTTAGATGGATCAGAGTTAGTATCAACCATCGCAAAAGTTGGGATGTTAAGCTTTAAAGCTTCAGATACTGCAATGTGCTCTTTTTTAACGTCGATCAAGAATAATGCTGCAGGTAAACGGTTCAAATCAGCAATACCACCTAATAAGGCTTCTAATTTGATACGCTCACGCTGGATCATTAAACGCTCTTTCTTAGAAAGGATAGCGTAAGTACCGTCTTTAGTCAATTTATCGATGTTTGACATCTTTTTGATCGACTTGCGTACAGTTGCAAAGTTGGTTAACATACCACCTAACCAACGCTCGGTTACGAAAGGCATGTTTACGCTTTTTGCGTGCTCGGCAACAATATCCTTAGCTTGTTTTTTAGTAGCTACGAATAATACTTTGCGGCCTGATTTTACTATTTGTTTGATAGCAGCAGCGGCTTCTTCAACCTTTGCTAATGTTTTATTTAAATCGATAATGTGGATACCGTTACGCTCCATGAAAATGTACTGAGACATTTTCGGATCCCATTTGCGGGTAAGGTGACCAAAGTGTACACCTGCATCCAGTAAGTCCTGATATGTTGTTCTTGCCATTGTTTGTGTCCTCCTCTGATATTAACGTTTACTGAATTGGAATCTTCTGCGAGCTTTTCTACGACCTGGTTTCTTACGCTCAACCATACGGTCATCACGTGTCATTAAACCTTTAGCACGCAGAGCTGGTTTTTTCTCAGCATCCAGTTCAACAATGGCTTTAGCGATAGCTAAACGAACGGCCTCAGCCTGTCCTTTTACACCACCACCTGCTACGTTTACTAAAACATCATATTTACCAGTTGAGCCAGAAACTTCTGTAGACTGGGTAACAATGTATTGTAAAGGCAAAGTAGGGAAGTACTCTTTGTAATCTTTACCGTTAACGGTAATAGCACCATTGCCTTCGCTTAAGTAAATGCGGGCAACAGCGGTTTTTCTTCTGCCTGAAGTGTTAGTTGTTGGCATTGTGTTTTTTCTCCTTTAAAAATTAAAAGTTAAATGGTTTTAGGATTTTGAGCTGCGTGTGGATGCTCGGCACCAGCGTAAACATGCAGGTTGCCATAGATGGCACGGCCCAAACGGTTTTTAGGTAACATACCACGAACCGCTTTTTCAATTACGCGCTCTGGATGTTTTGCCATTAACTCCTTAGGAGAAATGAAACGCTGACCACCTGGATAACCAGTGTATGAAACATATTGCTTAGTAGCAAATTTGTCTCCTGTCAGTCTTACCTTGTCTGCATTAATAACGATAACGTTATCACCGCAGTCTACGTTCGGGGTGAACCCTGGCTTATGTTTACCTCTGATCATCATAGCGATCTTAGTACACAAGCGCCCCAAAATCTCATTGTTTGCATCAACAACAACCCATTCTTTATTAACGGTTTTCTTGTTGGCTGAGACAGTTTTGTAACTTAACGTATTCACTTGCTTTAAATTAAATAATTAAACGTTTTTGTAAACCCCGCATTTTCGGGACTGCAAAGATACGCTTAATTGTTTAATTTACAAGTGGGTTGTAATTTATTTTGAGGGAGATGATTGGGATAGGATAAGGGATTACAATATCTTAATAAACATCGTCATGTGTACCGATGTCTAACAATAGGATGATCTCACTTTCTGTATTTGTCAAATCCATTTCTATTGTGAATATAATGCGGCAATCATAACCACATGAACATGCTAAATAAGAGGCGAGCTTTCCGCTTAACTTGTGAGTCCGGAGAGATGGATCGTAAGCGTCTTCTCCCATTTTACCCAAAGCTTTCGCAATCGCTGTTTTTAATGACTGATTATTGCTCGTAAATTTCCTATAAGACTTTTCAAAAGTTTTAGACAATACCAGTTTACGCTGCATAATGGGATTAGAGCGAGTTTAATTTATTGATAACCTCATTGGCAGAAGAAGCAGATAGTTTACCGGCATTAAAGTCTTTTAATGATTGCTTTGCATTTTTTGCCATTACATCTCTGCGCGCTTCTATCTGTCGCTTTTGTAAAATCTCAAGCAGCATTTCCCTGGATGTATAATCCAGTTTCATAATATCCTCAAGCGTTGAATCTATTGTTACCATAATTAATTCTTCTAAATCAAAAATACAAAAATGATGCGGTAGTTTCAGTTCTATTATTACAAGAAAGATATGTTACAAAACTACCTTTTCTCCACCCTATCATAAAACCCACCGAACGAATTCATTTTCACGGCATCTTCATTGAAGAAATCGCCCGGGAAACCTAATTCAATTTTGCTGGCTTCGTCCAGTTTGGCGATATGCTCAGGAGATAGCACAACATTAACCGTTTTCAGGTTATCTTTTAGCTGGTCTACCTTGGTTGCGCCAACAATGGGGATGCATTGGAAACCTTTGCTCATTGTCCATTGCAGGGCTACGTGGCTTTCTGATGCACCGAGCTCCTGTGCTATTTCCATAACTACACGAGTAATTTGTTCGGCTTTTTCATTAAGGCGTTTACTGTTGGCTTTTATGCGACCTTTTTCGCCTTTGAGATACTTACCCGTAAGTGCGCCACCGGCCAGAGGAGCCCATGGCGTAACTGTCATGCCGAAGTGTTTAGCCATCGGGATAAGTTCACGCTCTGCTGTCCTGGCAAGCAAGCTATATTCAACTTGCAAAGCGATGAATTGGCTCCAGCCCATTAGCTCGGCAAGGGTATTGCCTTTAGCTACCACCCAGGCAGGTGTATCGCTGATGGCCGCGTAGTTTACCTTGCCTTGGCGGATCAGATCGTCCATACCGCGGAGCACCTCATCTATCGGGGTGATGTCATCCCAGATATGCAGGTAAAGCACATCGATAAAATCTGTTTTCAAACGCTTCAAACTTTCCTCAACGCTGCGCATCATGTTTTTGCGGTTATTACCGCTGGCGTTAACGTTGGTTTGGTTATCTTTCAGGGTGTATTTCGTAGCTACTACAAAATGGTCGCGATCATGGTTGCTCAGGTAATCGCCGATGATCTTTTCGCTGGTGCCGAGTTTGTATATGTTGGCGGTATCCAGGAAATTCCCACCAGCCTCGGCGTAGGCATCCATAATTTTGAAACTGGTATCGGCATCTGCACCCCAGCCTGCTTCGGTGCCAAAGCCCATGGTGCCTAAACAAAGTTCGGATACTTTAAGGCCCGAGCGGCCCAGCAATTTATATTTCATAGTGTAGTTTTTATAGTTAACGGGTAAGGCAAAGCTGCTGTTTTAAAACTTTAAATAAAAGCAGCGCTTAAACAATCCGCACCGGCCAGTTGTAAATATATTAAAGCATGCTACTATGAAAACTATCACCCTGCATAAACCCATTGAAGTTGAAAAACTGTACAATCATATCAAAGATCAGCTAAATCCGATTTTTCACAAACAGCGACAAAGCGACATCAATTTTACGGTTGAAAATACGCCGGAAGGAATCATGATCAGCCAGCCGGAGTTGTATGATGGTGCCTTATTCACCATTGCCGCGCAGGACGACGAGCTTTGGATAACCCGCAATGAGCATTATGTAGATGATGTAAACTCAGTTACGATAGAATCTATCCTGAACCTTCTGTTTGAAGACCTATCGGGAAACTTAGGGACTGATCTGGTTGAGGAAGGGTAACTGCACCATTTCGGCAGTATCGGTTTGTTCGATAGCATAAAATCAAAAGCCCTCTTTACTAACAAAGAGGGCTCTAATATTATATTTCAGATATTGACTTTTTATTTCAGACTCAAGACTTAAAACCTACCCGTCTATCCAGCTAAATTTATAATCTAACATTGGGTTTTTCATACGTTCGGCAACGCGCAATAACCTGTCCGGTAAGGCCATAATGTAATCGCGGGCCTTTTCGCCATCTTCTTTAAGATCTGTAATACTGGCAATGTGCCAATCAGTAATCAATTCCTTTA
>JAESTD010000313.1 GCA_016763755.1 Mucilaginibacter sp. | reverse complement strand
GGCAGGTAGGTAAGGTTAGCTATCCCGCCAATATTTAACAAGACGCGGTTCTCGCCGGGTTTGCTGCCTAATATCACATCGCCGTATAAAGCCAATGGCGCACCTTCGCCACCTGCAGCGATATGTTTCTGGCGGAAATCACTGATGGTAATAATGCCGGTTTTAACAGCCAAATGGTCGCCGTCGCCTATTTGAAGGGTAGCATTACCGTAACCTTGCTGCCCGTGTTGGTGCTTAGGTGCATGATAAATAGTTTGACCATGACTGGCGATGAAATCAACCTCGGATGGTTTTACATTCCAATCGGACAAAGCCTGTAAGATCAATTCGGCATGATGGGTTCCTATATATGCATTTAGCAAAGTAACCTGCTGCAGATCGGCATGGCGCTTTGCAAATACCTGCTTTACTTCATTTTTAAATTTATCCCCGTAAGGAATAGTAATGAAATTAATGAGCTTAAAGCTTGCCTGCATACCGCTGCCACTGAAACTGCAAAGGGCAATATCTAAACCGTCTAACGAAGTGCCCGACATGAGGCCTATGCACAGGCGCTCCGGCTTTTGAGCGATGGCGAAAAGCTTTTGCAGGTTTTGATTCATGCGATGAACCTATTTAGCCGCTGCCAAAGTTGCTTTAACCGTACCGCAATCCAGCATTTCGTTGCCATAGTATGGGTTGCGGATATCTTCGCTTTCGCTTAGCCAGGCAGCCTTTTTCATGGGGCAATATTGCTGGTATAAAGTTGTACCATTCAGCTTTAAGGCTGATAGCATGCTATACATGTTGTTAGATAAGCTTTGGAAATGTTCGCGCTGGTGGTCGATTTTGGTCGTCTGGCTGATGTGGCGGCTATCGAACTTTAATTTATCCAAATAGGTATTTGCTGTTTTCTGCTGAGCAGGCGTTAGACCTTTTAATCCAGAGAGCGCATCCAATAAATCTTTTGATTGGCTTTTTGCCAGTGTAGCATTGCTGCCAACCAAAGCATTTTTAACGCCAATGTAGGCAGAGGTTACTTTATCTACCGATGCATTTTGCGCTTTAACCATGTAAACCGAAAGCATCAGGAACAAACTTAGGATGATCTTTTTCATAACTGGTAAACGTAATTTTGATAAAGATAATATCAAAGACCGTTAAAGCAAAAAAGCATCCGTTGGCTACGAATGCTTTTCTATTTTTTTACTTCTGCCTGAACCAAACCTGGATAGGCGAGCCGTTGAACTCAAAGTGCTCGCGCAGCTGGTTCTCTATAAAGCGATAGTATGGATCTTTTATATACTGTGGCAGATTACAGAAGAAGGCAAACATTGGTGTAGAACCCGCAATCTGTGTAATATATTTTATCTTGACGTATTTACCTTTTAACGATGGCGGTGGATAGTTCTCAATAATAGGCAACATCACCTCGTTCAATTTTGAAGTCGGGATCTTGCGGGCCCTGTTCTCATAAACTTTATTGGCAGTATCTATCACCTTTAATACACGCTGTTTTTCTAACACAGAAGTGAATACGATAGGCACGTCGGTAAACGGTGCTATTTTCTGACGGATCTGCTCTTCAAACACCTTAATGGTTTTGCTGTTCTTCTCAATCAAATCCCATTTATTCACTACTATCACCACACCTTTTTTATTCTTTTCGGCGAGGTGGAAGATATTGATGTCCTGCGACTCGATGCCTTCAACCGCGTCTATCATCAGGATAATTACATCCGCTTCTTCTAAAGCTTTGATGGTACGCATCACCGAATAAAACTCGATGTTCTCTTTTACCTTGGTTTTCTTGCGCATACCTGCAGTATCGATCAGCATAAAATCATGGCCGTACTGGTTGTAATGGATATGGATCGAATCGCGAGTGGTGCCGGCAATCGGAGTAACAATGTTACGATCCTTTCCTATCAGCGCATTGATGATAGATGATTTACCCACGTTAGGGCGGCCAACAATGGCATATTTAGGGCGGGTATTTTCTTCCAGAGGAACATCTTCGAAATGTTTGACCACTTCATCTAACAATTCACCGGTACCTGAGCCTGTCATGGATGAGATGGTGTAGATCTCGCCCAGGCCAAGGCTATAGAAATCGCTGGCATCGGCCACCTGCGAAGTGTTATCCACCTTATTCACCACCACAAACACAGGCTTATTGCCTTTGCGCAGCAGGGTAGCTATTTCATCATCCAGATCGGTAATGCCGGTAGTTACATCAACCACAAAAAGGATAGCGGTAGCTTCCTCAATGGCGATAATTACCTGCTCGCGGATGGCGGCTTCAAAAACATCGGCAGAATTGGCCACATAGCCGCCGGTATCAACCACGGTAAATTGGTGGTTGGTCCACTCAGACGCACCATAATGCCTGTCGCGGGTTACTCCGCTAAAATCGTCAACAATAGCCTTGCGGCTTTCTGTTAAACGGTTATATAAGGTGCTTTTGCCAACATTTGGGCGGCCTACTATAGCTACTATATTGCTCATTCTATTAAAGAGTCAAGAGCCAAGAATCAAGATACAAGACAATAGCGTCTGTATGTTATTTCATGCTCCGGTTTATACAAATTTAAATTTTCTGTCTTGAATCTTGATTCTTATCTCTTGATTCTCTTCGACTATTCGTACCCAAATTTTTTAAGGTAATTCTTTTTACTGCGCCAGTCGGGGATAACTTTTACAAACATCTCCAGGAATATTTTGCGCTGGAAAAATTCTTCCATTTCGCGGCGGGCGTAGGTGCCTACTATTTTCAACATTTCGCCTTTGTTACCTATAATGATATTCTTTTGCGAATCGCGCTCTACAATGATCTCGGCACTGATGCGGTAGATCTTCGGATCTTCTTTAAAAGCCGTTACGATTACCTCGGTGCTGTACGGAATCTCTTTTTTGTATTGTTTAAATACCTGCGCACGTATCATTTCTGATGCAAAGAATCGGTCGTTACGATCAGTAAGTGCATCTTTCTCGTAATATGGCGGATGCTCGGGCAGGTTCTCTAATACGAAATCAAAGATTCCTTTGATGTTATGGTCATGCAGGGCAGATACTGCGAACACCGCTTTAGGACTCAATTTTTCCTGCCAATAAGCAGCCTTGGCGCGCACTTCTTCTTCGTTGCTCAGGTCTATCTTATTGATTAACACAGCAAGCGGTGCTTCAGATTTTTCCAGTTTTTTAAGCACGTCTTGTTCGTCGTACTCTTCCTTAATGTCGGTAACCAACAGTATCAGGTCGGCATCAACAATAGAGCCTTCCACCTGGTGCATCATACTTTCATGCAGCGCGTAATGCGGTTTAATGATGCCGGGGGTATCAGAAAACACCACCTGGTAGTCATCAGTATTCACAATCCCCAAAATGCGGTGACGCGTGGTTTGGGCCTTTGGGGTGATGATAGACATTTTTTCGCCAACCAGGGCATTCATAAGGGTTGACTTGCCTGCGTTAGGCTTACCAATTATGCTTACGAAACCTGCTTTGTGCGCCATAAAAATTATTTTAAAATATTATTTGGACTGCAAAGAAACGAATTATATCTTTGCAGTCCAATTAAAACGGAGAGCAAATTGCTTTTTTGACAATTGGAGAAACATTTCGGGGTTATGTCCGTTATGTATAATACCAACAAAATAGTGCGGGATGGAGCAGTTGGTAGCTCGT
>JAESTD010000312.1 GCA_016763755.1 Mucilaginibacter sp. | reverse complement strand
TCCTATCTAGGAATTTGCCATTTGGCGATATGTGAATGTCAGCCGCTCCGGTTTCTCCCTTAAAGTTATCAGGTAGCAACGAAATTTCCTGGCGCTGCTTTGGTTTTCCGTTGTTATAATCAAAAACTACAACGGAGCTACCCATTTCGGTTATCACATACATGCTTTTCTTATCGTTAGAGAAAGCAATGTGCCTTGGGCCATCGCCGGGCTTAACAGCAACAACTGAGCCTTGCGAGATCTGGTCTTTTTTACCTGCTTTGTATTTGGCAATGTGGATCTGATCGGCACCTAAGTCGGTATACAATATTTGTTTCTCATCTGGCGATAATACGGCTGTATGTACATGCGGCTTTTCCTGGCGCTCTTTATTGGGGCCGAGTTTTGTGGCGTCGCCGCTGATGGTCATTGCCGCAGGGGCAATAGAGCCATCCTCATTTAACGGAAGCGCGCAAATGTTCCCACCCGAATAGTTAGCCACCAAAAGATTTTTACGGTTTTTATCTACCGATACATAGCATGGCGAACCACCCAATGTTGATTGTTTATTGATAAAATCCAGCTTACCGCTTCTTGCATCAAAATGGAAAGCACTTACTTCACCCTGGTCGTTCTCATTAACTGCGTAAACAAATTTATTATCGCTTGATACCGCAACGTAAGAGGGGTTGCTTACACCATCTACCTGGTTTAAATAGGCCAACTTGCCACTCTCGGTATAAAAACGATAAACCGAAATACCTTTGCTGGTGCCGCTGGTGTAAGTACCAACAACCACATCAAAACTTTTAGGATAAGCGGGCTTTTTTTGTGCCATTCCCAAAACCGGTGTTAGCATGGTGGCAAGGATCAATATTTTTTTCATCTGGTGCTAAATGATTAATAACGCAAGGTAATAAAATATGCGTTCAATTAAATCTTCAGACTAAGGGATGTAAACTTAGTTTAAGATTTGTCATACTAAACGATAGTGACGCATCTATTCGTCGCCATGTATAGCGCAGATCAGACTCTTAGCTATCGCGCAGAATGACAAAGTTCTCCACCCCTCTTTTCGCTGCGCGAAGAGAGAGGGGGTGACGAGCTCAGCAATGTGGGGGTGAGTAAATGCACTTAAACCGCAAAAGCACCCGATGGGTGCCTTTGCAATATTATTTCATGAAAATCTTATACAAGATGTTTCAGTTGAATAACTTCTTTCTCGTCAAGGTATCTCCAACGGCCACGCGGAAAATCTTTCTTAGTAAGGTTAGCATAAACCGAACGATCAAGCTTTACTACCTCATAACCCAATGATTCAAAGATACGGCGCACGATACGGTTTTTACCGCTATGGATCTGTATGCCTACTTCTTTTTTGCTGCCACCGGTAACGTACGATACACTATCTGGTTTAATAAAACCATCCTCAAGCTCCAAACCAAAACCTATTTTGTTAAGGTCGCCCTGGGTAAGGCTTTTGTTGAGTTCAACGTTGTATAACTTAGTGATGTTGTTACGCGGGTGCGATAGTTTATCAGCAAGGTCACCATCATTGGTCATCAGCAATAACCCTGTTGTATTACGGTCTAAGCGGCCCACCGGGTAAATACGCTCGCGACTGGCTTTCTCAACCAGGTGCATCACTGTACGGCGCTCTTGAGGGTCTTCGGTTGTGGTGATGTAGTCTTTTGGTTTGTTTAACAACACATACACCATGCGCTCGCGTTTAAGCGGCTCGCCGTTATAGCGTACAAGATCTTTAACAGGGTCAACTTTGTAACCCAGTTCAGATACTACTTCGCCGTTTACAGATACCACACCTGCTTGTATCAGTTCATCTGCCTTACGGCGGCTACAGATACCAGCGTTGGCAATATAGCGGTTAAGCCTTATCAGGCCATCATCTTTTGGTTTTGCTGCTGGCGCATTTTTGCGGCCACGCATGGTACGCGCAGGTGCATCAGCATTTCTGTCGAAATCCCTGTCATCACGTTTTTTATAACCTGTTGTAGTACTTTTAAAATCCTTTTTGCCTGTGCTGTTCGCATAACCGCTGCCACGGCCCTCGCCGAATGATCTTTTAGGGCGATCATCGCCTTCGTTAGAACGTGAACGGAATGGGCGGTCACCACTTTCTGTTGGGCGTGCTTTGTAAGGGCGATCATTCCCTTCAGTTGAGCGTGTGAGGTATGGGCGTTCTCCGCCTTCGGGCCTGTCGCTGTATGGTTTGCCTTTGCCATATGGTTTTTTGCCATTTGCCTGCTCGCCATAGCTACTGCGTTTCGGGCGGTCACCGTCGGTTGGGCGGGCACCGTATGGGCGGTCACCAGTTTCGGGGCGGCCAGTGTATGGTCTTCCTTTTCCAGCATAAGGTTTTCTGTCGCCGGATGATGGCGCATCAAAACGCTTGCCCGACTCTTTATCACCGAACTCTGCTTTACGAGAAAATGGTTTTGGATTAGTTGAATTTGGTCTTCTGTCGCCATACGGTTTTTTGTCCGCATCACGGCTTCCGTAAGGTGCGGAAGAAGATGTTCTTTTTGTGTTTTCGGCGCTGCCTTGCGGGCGGCCTGATCGTCTGTTTGGCTTATCGTCGCGATTACCTGTTGGTCTTTTAAATACCATGTTTTTTTGTTTTGCGCTTTCGCAGCGTGAAGGGTCAAAAGTACGAAATTTTCGGGATTTTACGCCGCCAAAATCATTTTTTTTACTGTCTGCAAAATCGCTGTTTAAACAGCTTTAAACAGCGATTTTTGGGCTTTTTTAAATTTCTCAAAACACTAAGCCCAGTGCAACTGTTTGACAGTCTGCCTCATATAACGTACCTTTGCGGCACATCATACCAGAATGTTTAATTAATGGATAGAAAAGAAATGACTAAAAAACACTTAATTACGTGCTCCGTAATCGTAGTGATGGTTATCATTTCCGCACTTAACATTTTTAGTACAACACCGGCAATTCCGGCAGTAAAACATATCTCGTTAGCGCCTGTGAACTTCCTGTTCAGCAAGCCTGCTGAAGCAGAAGAGGCCGCTTTCAATTTTGCTGACGAAGCATTGCCGCTTAACGACAAAAAAGTAGATTTTAAATTAAAAAAATCAATAGCAAAACACAGGTATAAGACTGTTCAGTCTAACGTGTTACATGCTAAAGCCGACAGGATGTTTCCAATTATCGAGCCGATTTTAAGAGCTTACGGGATACCGGAAGATTTTAAGTACGTGCCATTGGTAGAATCGGGCTTACGCGAGGGTACTTCGCCAAAAGGCGCACGGGGTGTATGGCAGTTTATGCCGGGCACAGCACGCACTTACGGCCTTAAGGTTAACCGCAAAACAGATGAGCGCTTAAATCTGCGCAAATCAACCATTGCGGCCTGCAAGTACATTAAAGAACTGTACCAAGAGTTTGACAGCTGGACTTTGGCTGCCGCTGCTTATAACAACGGTTCAATTAAACTGGAGCGCTCGATAAGAAGGCAAAATGAGGATAATTATTTCCGCATGAGCCTTAACCGCGAGACCGGTTCGTACGTTTACAAACTTATTGCCATGAAGGAGATCATTCAGAATCCTGAAAAATACGGCTATAAGAACTTTTACAGCTATAACCAGCTACAACAGCTGCCAACATTTTTGGTAGCCTACAACAATTAAGTAATTGTATAAATTACGGAGCACAAAAAATTAGAAAAGCCCCGCCGTATGGCGGGGCTTTTCGTTTTGCAGAGTTATGCGCCTTTATAACGTAAATATTGGCTACAATTTTATCTTTACAAAATAGATGCTGTTATGATCCACATTGCCCGTTGCAGGTAATATCTTTTGAGCAAATGTGTTTGAACCATTATCAACAACACCAAAATCATCATCATTTGAAATAGCCAGGATGTTACCAGGCAACAGTGTGATGCCCTCGGCTTTATCATGTGGATAAACCTTTGGCAGATCTTTCAACAGGTCTAATACCAGTGTTTTGGTCACCGGCGTAATGCCCGCCCCTTGCAAACCAGCAGCATTACCCAATTCTTCAACTGTTTTACCGCTGTATAATTTGCCGTTTGCGCCATTATCAGGGTCTGATATATCAGTAGCGCTGCTGATATCGATTTTAAAGATTTTCTTGAACGTGGCAGGGGCTTTGGTATCGCCACCGTATAAACCATCGCGCTCAATGGTTAAAAAAGTAGTTGCGTTGATAGCGGTGATCTCACTGCATCCGGTAAGTGATGGGTCGTCCATTACATAAGCAAATTGGTTGGTTGCACCTGTTTCTATATTGAAGGTAAGTATCCTTAATATAACCGAGTTGCCAATCGCTGCTTTTGATGGATTAAACATTGGTGACTGCATTAAACCTACTAAAGTTTTACCATCAGGAGTAATTGTCAAACCTTCCATACCACGGTTTGCACGGCGCTTTGCGAACACCAATGGAATTTTACGGCCACCGGTACCTGTACCAAATGGGTTAATACGTTCAATAGTTTTGCCTGTAGCATCAAAGTGTACAATGTGGGGGCCATACTCATCGCTCACCCAAAAGGAACCATCTGCAGCGCGAACAAGGCCTTCAGAATCAATACCATCGGCACTGGTTTGAAGCATGTTGTTATTAAGATCATAAGGAATCTCGCCGGTTGCGCCCTGTCCTGCAGGGTTTGGCAGGCCGTTGAGCTTAACGCCGTCAGCGTTTTTAAATTCAATAGTTTGTTCTAAAACCAGTTTGCCATCTTTTAAGCGGAACTTTCCAATAGCAGGCGTAAAATCCGGTTTTCCTAAAAGTATAGTATTAGGAGCAGTACCCGCCACATTAGGGCCGCGGTCTGTCATCAGGTAAAAAACATTAGGATCATTTGGATCGGCAGCTATTGCAGAACCAAACCCACCGTTATATACTTTTACGCCAGCAGCTGTAATAAAAAGCAATGCAGGGTCTGATGCCTCTGCCATATCAGGATATGATTCAACAGGGTCAACTTTAACGCGGTCTTTTTTGCATGCAGTGAAGCTAACAGTAGCTGCAACAGCAAGCATTGTGAGTAGAGTGTTTTTCATTTGAGGTTTGTTAAGTTTCCGCAAATGAACTTTCACAATATAAACCTTACATCAATTCTGCATTAAGTATTTAAAAAGGCAACCCTTATTCCGGCGGTTCATCTCCACCGCCTACCAATTCGCCTTTCTTCATTTGTACGTTACCGGTGCGCTTTAATACGCCCCATGTACCCAACTCGCCTTTTAAGGCCTTGCGGATAGATTTGAACAGAATGTAATACATCAGCTGACGCCAGATGAAACGCTGTGGTATCAGGTACACCAGCTTGCCATACGGTTCTTTCTCCATGCGGAAAGCAATAGCGCCCACTACAAAATCTACAAACAGAAATGCTACATAGAAGATCAGCATCTTCTCAGGGTGACTGCCGAACAGTCCCAATATCATGATCAGATCTGCCAGCGGCGAGAACAATGGCAATATGATCTGGAAGATGAGAATATTAGGCATCCCCACCATACCAAAGTAATTATACTTCTTATTGAACAGCGCATCGCGGTTTTTCCAGAAACTCTGGATAACGCCAAAGCTCCAGCGGAAACGTTGTTTTAGTAATGCGTTAAGCGTTTCCGGCGCTTCAGTGTAGGCAATGGCCTCGGCACAGTTTTTTACCACGTAGCCCTCTTTAAGGATGCGCATGGTTAAATCACAATCCTCAGCAAGGGTATCATAGGTGAACCCACCCGCCTGAAAAATTGCCGACTTGCGGAATGCCCCTATCGCCCCCGGCACCACCGTGATACTATTAATGATATCAAAGGCCCGGCGATCCATGTTTTGGGCGGTGATATACTCTAAGGACTGCCATTTTGTGATCATATTGGTCTCATTACCAACTTTAACCGTACCGGCCACCGCACCTATCTGCTCATCAGTAAAATAAGTCATCATGTGGTAAATGGCATCGGTTTTTAACTGCGTATCGGCATCAATACAAACTACAAAATCGTTGTTAGCATGGCTTATCCCAAAGTTTAACGCCGAAGCCTTCCCCCCATTAGGTTTGGTAAGCACCTGCACCTGCGGATGGTTGGCATACGCATCAAGCACCACCTGGTAGGTGCTGTCCTTTGATCCATCGTCAACAAAAATAATGTTGAATACAGGATACTCTGTTTTCAGCAAACTCTCTACTGTTTTTATAGCGGTTACTTCCTCGTTGTAGGCAGGCACAATGATGCTTATCGGCGGCAGTTCATGGGCAACGTTCTGAATTTTCTTATTATCTGAGAACTGCCTTGTTGCTAAAATACCTATCAAGATTATACGCCCCATAGCCAGGAATATGGCAAACAAGAACACGTAGAAGAAAAACTTATTCCCTAAAAAGAAACCTACCACAACTATATCGTAGTAGTGTCCCCAAAAGGTTTGCTCGTCTTTAGCAACAGGCATCAGATCATCCTTGCTTTTATCAAGGATATCAGCAATGGTAGTAAACTGGTAGCCGTGCTGTTTAAAGTAGTGGATAATGGCAGGTAAAGCTTTAACAGTTTCCTCACGGGTATCGCCGCCGGCATCATGGAGCAGTATCATGCTACCATTTTTTTGCTGGCGGATGGTACGTGCTATAATACTATCTGCGGTAACACCCGGCTGCCAATCCCATGGGTCAATAGACTCACCAATGGTGATATAACTTTGCTCGCGACTTTTAGCTACGGGGATAACCTCTGCCAAAGTTTGAGGCTCCGCATCGGCATTGAACGGCGGGCGGAACAAGATGGTGCTACGCCCGGTTATAGATTCGATAAGTTTACGGGTTGAGTTCAATTCCAAACTCACCCTATCCAAACTAATGGTTGATATATCGGGGTGGAAGAAAGTATGGTTACCTATTTCATAGCCTTCATCATAAATACGCTTGAGGATGGGGATATTCTTTTCCACCATTGACCCCACTACAAAGAAAGAGGCCGGTACTTTTTCTTTTTTCAGGATATCCAGTATCCGGGGCGTAAAATCAGGGTCGGGGCCATCATCAAATGTTAAGACTATTTTACCCGGTTTATAACCGTAACGGCGGATAACGTATTTGGTAGGTAACTCAATGTACTTTTGGTTGGTGATGGTATACGTTTTGGTATCCATCGATACGTCTATCTTACCCGTATGTGGTTCTGTTACTAAATCCAAAACCTCGCCGCCTTCACCCGCGTAATCTATCTTATTGTTCAACCCAACGGTGTCCAGCCTGTGCAGATCAAACCCTGTTTTCTTTAATGAATCAAGCGAAAGATTTTTTTGGAAAAACGTCCATAACCTTGGGTCTTCGGCACCCATCCTCCACAATGCCACGCCGCCGGTAGCCCAGTCATCAGCCATGCGGATGATGTTGAAATTGGTAGCGGCATCGGCAAAGTACACCGTATGGTTCAGACTATCAGGCCCAAGATATTGGTAATGAGAGTTGGCCGATTGAGGATTGTAGGCAATGGTTTTGTTATTTTGTTTAGCCTGGCTCACCGCCTGTGGGTAACCAATAGGTGTGCCCACGCTGCCTTCCGGCCAGTCATAACCACCACCGGCAACGGTAAGCATAACTTTTTCGCTCGGAATCTGGCCGCAAACATAGTCCAGTATTTCCTCTACCCAATGCTGGTGTGATATATCTCCGGGGTTGCTTCCATCATTATGCTGGTCGATGGCCATTATAAACAGGAAGTCGTTTATTTTGGCTAATCTCTTAAGGTCAAACTCCTCATCGTAAGGCGTTACATTTTGAGTAACCAGCAAGTTTTGTTTATGGAAGATGTTGTACAGATCATCTTCAAAAGCGATTACTTCTTTACTGTTACGATTTTTTAAATCTTCAATATCAAGGTTAATACCATGGAAATTATAACGCTTAAGCGTACCGGCCATGCTGTTGATAAATGCCGTACGGAGCTTCTTGCTTTTAAAAATGCGTTCAACATCCTTTACATCATAACCGCCATGAGAATTATCGTAATTAACATAATTAGATAGCGTTACCAGTACCTGTTTTTTGTGTTTTTTATTAAGGTTAATGAGACCGGTATCTATGGTAGCTACAAGCGTATCTGTTTTTGGCGAAAAGCCAAAGCCCTCGGTAACCACCATATCCAGGCGGGCTATATGGTCTACCAATGAATTGTAGGCTTGCGGATCCCAGGGTTTGTAGAAACCGGCGTTTATACGGTTATCATTATTGGGATGCTTCAATCTGTGGAGTTTCTTTGCCCGCTCAAGTGCTTCAATTTCAGCTTTCTCTATCTTAAAATCCTCATAACGTTTTGATTTTTTGAGTTCCTCAAGCTTTTCTTTTGTGAGGCGAGTAGGAGCCTTGTCAAGATTAGGAAGATCAGGATATTGTTTGGAAGTAATCGTTATAGCTGCAGCTACGGCACCTACAATCAATATTATTACTATAACACGGCTAAGCCATTTAAAACGGTTCCACCTGCCGGGATTATCGGACTGAAATATCTGCCTGTTGTTTGCGGACATGAAGGGATTTTAGGATGAAAAAATGATAAGGTATTTATCTAACGATACTTTACTTAGATTGTTTGCCCGGTTCAACGCCTGAAAAATCCACACCGCACTTACAATTGCTTCCGCAGCTCTTTTTAGCAAATAAACTTTTATAGATGATGCGGCCCACGTAAATAACGGCAACGGTAAATAGTATCGCTATAATAATAACCTGTATGTTCATGTCGCAAAATTAATATTAATATATACGTTTTGAGTGTTAAAAAAGTATACCAAACTATTTATGCATAAACGCTACGGTACCGCCTACCCAGTTAAAATCCTTATTGTAGCGCACGCCAATCATCTTGCCTTTGCTTAGTCGCGCCAGGTTTACTGCCAGTGTAGGTTTATCCTGCCCATCCGGCCATAGGTACAGCAGGCGAAGCTCTACTTTCACGCCACCATCCGGCGATTCAACAACAGGCACATATTCTACTTTTTCCTGTAATATCCAATTCTCCGGATCGGGTAAGTTTTTTATATCATCTGCAGAAACGTCAATAATTACACCCTGGCCTGCAAAGCTAAAAAGCGGCTTAAGCACATAATTCTGCAAGTCATCCGGCATGGTAGCCAGCTTGTTTACAAATTGTGTTTTGGGAACATATTGGCCTCTTAAAAAAGGCATAGTATATTTACTGATGCGGTAAAACCAATTTGGATGCGTTATCCATTCAACGTCCAGTGGTTTGCGTATATCAACTACCTTATTAAATATATCGGGATCGTTCTCGATCTCATCAAATATCAAACGGTTGTAAATACGCCGGATACGCTTTTTCTCTTCATTGCCTGTTTTGTAGAAAAGCTGATCGCCTTCCTGTATCAGATCGGCAAGTGAAACTACGGGCGTACCGATATACTTTTCGGTGATGTAAAAGTCTACGGCCGTTTTTTGATCAGGAGCGTTTACATCCATTAACACCACTTCATCAGGTTGGTACGGTCCAACAATGGTTTCCTTAAGCAGATCAATGTAACTGCTTTTGGTTAGTCCATTAAAAAAGATGGTCTGGTTACCGTGGATTTCAAAGGTATGTCGGTAATTTTCTGCCAGGTGCTGCTGAAAACCGTACAAAGATGGGAAGCCCTGCATCTCTATCAGTTTAGGGACGATGTTAGCTGATTCATCTTTGCAAACGCCAAAATCAAGCGCTATAAAATGCGGATGGTCGTTCTCATTTGCCACGCGCCACTTTTCGGGGATAGCGCGTTCGGTTAATGCTTTAAAATCCGGCGCTGCTATCACATTGATGATCTCTTCGCCGGCTTGTATCAATCTGTCCCGAAAATCATCAGTAAGAAAGACCGGCGTCTCCGCCACGCGGAACTCTATAGGTTTATGCAACCCGGTGTTAAGATCAACCAAAAAATCAGCATACTTTTCCGGGGTAAAGTTTTGGTTAAATATGGTTCTGACAGATGGGTTCATAGATGGTTGTATTTGATTTTAAAAACCTTTGTCATTATCAAAAACCATGTCATTGCGAGCGGTAGCGTGGCAATCTCATAGTTTGATTGTACCTTCGATGAGATTGCCACGTCGCTGCCGCTCCTCGCAATGACACGGCTGAATATTATTTATCGCTCTATTCCCGATCTTAAGCTCATGCTTCCAATTTCTGATACTTCAATACTGCCTCATTCAAAAAATTAGGGATGATGGTGTGTTGGGTATGCATGATCTTGTCAGGATCTTCCAGGCGTTCCAGCATCTCGTTGTATTTGGCTTCGCCGTGCTCGCCGATGACATCTGCTTTTTTATCTTCTCGCTGCAGCAACAAACTCATGCCGTGGGCATCTGCCTCGGGATGGAACTGCGTTGCGAAAAAATAAGGACTAAACCTTATCGCCATCATGGCCCGTGGCAAGTCAACATATGGGCGCTCTTTTTCAAGAGCTACCAACTCCATACCTAATTTTTTCAACCGGTTTGGGTCGGTATTAATCACCTGCCAAGTGCGCGAATCAACCGTATAGAACGGATCGCTCAGTCCCTGAAATACTTGTTCGTTGCCACCCTTGCCTACTATGTGCACGGGCAACACGCCGAATGATGGAGACCTACGCGTGCTGATCTCACCCAAGCCATATTTGCGGCACATCAGTTGGAATGAGTGGCATACAAAGAACACATGCTTTTTATCGCCGCTGTTGCCCAGGTTGTGATCTTCCAGCCTATCAATCAGGTTAAAATAATTGCGTTCCCAGACGCTGCCCTCGCTATCCAGCGGACTGCCCGGCCCACCGCTCGAGATGTAGGCATCAAAGCCTGTATCCGGCACTTCTGCCTTGCCGCGTACATCAAATACCTGGTAAGTTAAATTTAAATTGTGCTGCGTTTTGTAGCGCTCCAGTATCTCCCGGAAACCCCGCATCCCCTCGTTTGCTATGCCATCGTATAAGTCTAATATGGCAATCTTTATTTCCGGTTTGTTAGTGTTCATGTGCCTTTTTTAATTGGGCCTCACCCTGCCCTCTCCAAAGGAGAGGGTTCTAAAATCCTTTTAAAGTCCTCTCCTTTGGAGATGATTTAGGTGAGGCTTAAATCCCTTTTAACGTTTGTGAGGTGATATAGTCTACCACGTCTACAAAGTTATTATTTTGGTTGTAAACAGCCAGCTGCCTGTCGGCGCCTGTGCCGTGCTCTAATATCTTGTGAACATAGGCTAAGTCATCGCGCGAGCCAAGTTCGTCAACCACGTCGTCAACAAAATCAAGCAGTTCTAATACCAGCGAGCGCGTGTTTACTTCCATTTCTTTGCCGAAGTCTATCATTTTGCCATCGATACCGTAACGGGCGGCCCGCCATTTATTCTCATTGATTAGCGCGCGCGAGTAATTGATAAACTTCATATTCTGTGCTCTCAGTTTATAAAGCTTGGCACAAAGCGCCTGGAAAAGTGCAGTAAAGGCAATGGTTTCATCAACAAGCATAGGGCAATCGCAAATGCGGAACTCTATAGTCTCGAAGAAAGGATGCACGCGAATATCCCACCAGATCTTTTTAGCGTTATCAATGCAATTGGTTTTTACCAGCAGCTTAATGTAGCGGTCGTATTCCTCAATGCTGCCGAAATAATCAGGGATGCCCGTCCTCGGGAATTTATCAAATACTTTGGTGCGGAATGATTTGAATCCTGTGTTACGGCCTTCCCAAAAAGGGGAATTAGTTGACAGCGCATAAACGTGCGGCAGAAAATACCGCACCTGATTGGCAATATGTATAGCCATATCGCGCGACTGGATGCCCACATGCACGTGTAAACCAAAAATAAGGTTTGAGCGCGCAGCTTCCTGCATTTCATCCACTATTTCAAAATACCGCGGGTGGTCTGTTATGAGCTGGTGCTGCCAATGCGAAAACGGGTGCGTACCCGCCGCGCCAATGCGCAAGCCAAGGTCGCCGGCCAATTGGGCCACCGTGCCACGCAGCTTAGTTACTTCGGTGCGGGCCTCTTGGGTATTTCTGCAAATATTTGTACCCACCTCAACCACAGCCTGATGCATCTCTGCCTTTACCTGGTCTTCATGGATCTTTTGGGCACCGTCAACAATTTTTTGCTCGTGCGATGTGAGTTCCCTGGTCACAGGGTCAATCACCATAAATTCTTCTTCAACACCTAAGGTGAACTCGTTCATAATTGTTTAGGGGTTATTGGGTTGTATCAACGTCGTCATTTCGAACGACAGAGAGAAATCTTGTTATTCCTGCATGGGTCAAACTTACAGAGTAACAAGATTTCTCCTGGCTGTCGCTCGTTCGAAATGACAGTTTTGGTTACTTCTTCGCTTTCTTAGGCGCTGTTTCTTTAGCCGCGGCTGCCTTCTTTGGCGCAGTTGCTTTTGCCGGTGCAGTCTTTTTAGGGGCTGCTTTTTTCTTCGCTTTACCTTCTTCAGCTATGGTATGATCAATGGCACCTACAGTTACAGGGTTGGCCTGCAGGCTGATGGTTTTGGCTACGTATAATTCTTTACCGGCTACCGAGGTTTTTAAGTATTCGCCCCAGGTAAGGTTATCGCGATCATCTCTTTGTTTTTTGGCACGCTCAATGGCATAGCTTGCTGCGGTCTCTACCACCCAGTCAAAGTTTTCCTGGCCTACGCTTGTCACTTCCGCATCGGGAGCAGGGTTACAGAAATCGATGGCGTAAGGAATGCCATCCCGTACGGCAAATTCTACCGTGTTGAAATCGTAACCTAAGTACTGGTTAAGGCGCAAAACATAATCGGTAATGGTTTCCAGCATTTTTTTAGATGCAGGTGCTTTGCCATGCTCATAACGCAGATGGTGCGGGTTACGCGGCTCGTACTGCATAATGCGCACGTGCTTACCGCCAATACAATAGCAGCGGAAGTAGTCGTCAAAAATGATCTCTTCCTGCAGCAGCATTACCAATTGTTTGGTTTCGGCGAACTTTGTCCACAGGTCTTCGGCATCGCTTATTTTGTAAACATCGCGCCAGCCGCCACCGTCAAACGGCTTCATATATGCCGGGAAACCTACGTAGCTGAACATTGCTTCCCAATCCAGTGGATAGGCCAGGTTCCGGAACGATTTATCACTGGTATTATCAGGATGGTCTTTTGACGGCAACAATACCGTTTTTGGTACCGGCACACCAATTTTGGTAGCCAGTGCATTATTAAAGAATTTTTCATCAGCACTCCACCAAAATGGATTGTTAATGACTGCCGTACCGGTGATAGCCGCGTTTTTAAGCGATGCACGGTAGAACGGCACATTCTGCGAGATCCGGTCGACAATTACGGAGTAGCCCAACGGCTCGCCCTGCAGCATCTTATCAATGCGTACAAACTCGGCGCTGATGCCTTTCTCTGCCTTCTCATTAATTCGATCAACAAATGCCTGCGGAAATGAATTTTCCTGCCCAAATAAGATGCCTATTTTTTTCATGGTAGTTTGTTTGGTGCCGGTTGCGAGAGCCGGATATGTTTCTTTAAGATGTATATTCTAATGTAGCTGTCTTGATTCTTGTCTCTTGATTCTTGTCTCTATTTTATCGTGCTCAAATAGTGCGGGAACATTTCTTTCCAAATTGGCCAGTCGTGCTTGCCATCGGGGCGGATGTCCAGCCAGTGGTTGATATTTTTATTATTTAAAATGTGAGATAATGTAAGGTTATATTCCTTACAGATATCCCAGTCTGATGTACCCAAAATGATGTTCATTTGCCACAAAGCCCAGTTATCGCTACCGGGTAAATAATCTACCGGATTATTGTAAAATATATTATCGTCGTAATATCCATCTGTAAACATCCTGATATCGAAAGCACCACCCATCGAAAAAAGATGACCAACTTTTTCCGGATGTTTAAAGGCAAAGTTGGCGGCATGGTACCCACCGAAACTGCATCCGGCTACGGCAACTTTGTTAACACCCGTCTCGTGCATAGCCCAGGGTGCAAGTTCTTCCAACAGCATTTTATCGTACCAGGCATAACGACGGGCACGATCTGCGGGGTGAATAACTTTATCGTACCAGGTAATGTCATCTATGGTTGAGGGGCAATAAATTTTCACCAAACCTTCGTCTATAAACCAACGTACACTATCAATAAGGCCGTGATCTTTATTCTGGTAGTAGCTGCCTTTGGTTGTGGGGAACAATAGTACCGGATAGCCGCGGTCGCCGAAAACCAGCATTTCCATATCGAGGTTTAAGTTTGGCGAATGCCAGCGGTGATATTGCTCTTTCAATAGCTGTTCTATTTATGACGGTAAGTTAAAACGTTTGGCTCTTAATGTCAACATTATGCCAAATAATTCTGTTTTAAGCAATTGGTAAAACTTTAAAACCTATTTTTGTACCCTTAAATTTAAAAATGCCCATGTACTATAGTACAGAGACCGACATAATGATTGACGAACAGGAACTAATACTTACTTCTACGATACTTAACCGCGAGGTTACATGCACCCTGCTTAAACCACAGGCAGATGCCATAACCGAGCCTTTGAACTTATTATTGTTAAACGATGGACAGGATCTGGAGGCCATCGACCTTGTAAATACACTTGAGCAACTTTACGAGCGTAACAGCTTAAAACCTTTACTGGTTGTCGCCATCCACGCCAATGAAGACCGCGTACAGGAATACGGCGTGGCCAACAAACCCGATTTTAAAAAACGCGGCAGCAAAGCAGCGTTGTATACACAGTTTATAATAAAAGAACTGGTCCCTTTTATTAAAGAGCAAACCGGTGTTGAAGAATTTGAAACCACCGCTTTCGCGGGATTTTCTCTGGGTGGATTGTCAGCCTTGGACATTGCCTGGAACAATCCGCAGATGTTTGATAAGGTTGGTGCTTTCTCAGGCTCATTCTGGTGGAGAAGCAAAGACCTGAGTAAAGGCTATACCAACGACGACCGCATTATGCACAGTGTCATCAAAAACGCCGCTTCAAAACCCGATATCAAATTTTGGCTGCAAACCGGCACCAAAGATGAAACCGCCGACCGCAACAATAACGGAATCATCGACTCTATCGACGATACCATTGATATTATCAAAGAGCTTTTAGCAAAAGGCTATCAGCGCAGCGATATCCAATACCTGGAGATGCTAAATGGCACGCATGATACCACCACCTGGGCCAAAGCTATGCCTAAGTTTTTGTGCTGGGCGTTTGGGAAGTAAATGACAAAAATCATGAGATTTAAAATAGTGCTTTCGATCATATTAACATTGTCATCCATGCTAACCTGCGTTGCACAGCACAATAGAGTGACATTGAAGCGAAATCCTCAGCCTTCAAAAAATTATTACTCCAGTAAAGACACAGCACTGGTTAACGCAATTACTCAATTGAGCTATGATTCTGTAAAGGTATTTGCATTTAACTGTTCCAAAATTGACTTTGTTGGTGATGTGGGCTATAAAATTGACTCATCAAAATTTTATTTTAATATAAAGCCGAGTTCTCCGTGTTTCGCTTATGGTAAAATCCTGGCCAAAAAAGATGCAAAAGATTTGTTGGATGTAATAAGAAATTCCTATAAAGATATTTATAAAAGCGACCCTGTTGGCCCTTACATACCGACCATGGGGTTTGCGTTTTATTGTGAAGGTGTGGTAAAAGCGCATATCGAAGTAAGTATTGAATCCGATAAAGCAAATATTGAGATAACTAAAAAAAACGGCGAACAACTCGTATGCAAATACGAGGTATTGGGAAATAAGATGCGCGCTTTATTTGCTAAAAGATTTAATAAATACAACCTCAACTGTTGCAATTGATTGCAATATAAAAGCCATCTACGTACTCTAAAGTTAAGGTTAGTTTATTGGGAGATTTAATAATCAAGGCTTAGTCGACAACAATTATCATTAATCAACCCGCTATTTTATTCAACATTCCTTTAAAGATAAAGAAGTGAAAGGGCAGCATCGAGTACCAATACAATCGGCCCCATAAACCCAGCGGGCGGAAGGTGGCGGTTTGTTTTACGCAGTTGTCGTCGCCTATTTTAAATTCCAGCCAGGCTTCGCCGGGTACTTTCATTTCGGCGTACAACAGCAGGCGTTTTTCTTTACGGCTACTGTGGATAACACGCCAAAAATCAAGCGCTTCCCCTGGTGCTACCTCGCGAGCGTTCTTACGGCCGCGACGCAGGCCTACCCCGCCAAACAGCCTGTCCAAAAATCCACGGAAGCCCCATAGCCAATCAGCATAATACCAGCCTGAGCGTCCGCCGATAGAGAAAATACGATCAAGCGCCTTTTCGGGATCTTTGGTTTTTTGGCTTTGGTCGTCTTTAAATACACCAAACTCCGGTACTTTTATGTAGTGCGATAAACTTTTACTGAACCTGTCTGTAAAAGATGAATCGTTCCAGCTGGAAAGGACAAGGTTCTGCTCTATCTTATCAAAAGCAATGCGGATGGCCTCTTTATAGGGTATCAGGTCGATGTTCAACTGCTCAGCCAAATGGTTGGGGCGGCCAACTACATCTACCTTCATACTCTCCACCAGGTTTTTAGCCAATTCATATGATGTTGAGGTAACGAAATACAGCCAGTAGGATGACAGCCGCGGCGTCATGACCGGTACAATGATAATTTTCCGTTTGAGTTTCCGCACTTCGGCAAATTGCTGCAGCATTTGTTTATAAGTAAGCGTATCCGGGCCGTAGATATCAAAGTTCTTGCTGTAAGTATTATCCTTGCCGGCCACACTACATAAAAACTGAACAACATTACGGATAGCAATCGGCTGGCACTTGGTCTCCAGCCATTTAGGGGCTATCATTACCGGTAGTTTCTCCACCAGGTCGCGTATGATCTCGAACGAGGCACTGCCCGAGCCTACGATGATACCCGCGCGTAAGGCAGTCAGCGGGATCTTACTTTTTGAAAGAATATCCTCAACCGCTTTGCGCGATGTAAGGTGTTTGGAAGGTTTTTCTTCGTTAACAATGCCGCCAAGGTAAATGATCTGCTTGGCGCTGGTTTGGTCTACAAACTTTACAAAGTTCTCGGCCGATTTTTTTTCCTTATCGCTGAAGTTACTGCCACCCATAGAGTGTACCAGGTAATATGCCACATCAAATTGTTTGGTTACTTCGTTAAGCGAATCGGAATGCAGCAGGTCGGCTTCTTCAACCGTTACCTTTTTTCCTTTGTACATGTCAGTACTAAACCTGGCTTTGTCGCGCACAAGGCATATCACCTCGTGGTCCTGCTCTAAAAGTATAGGCAAAAGGCGTTTGCCAATGTAACCGCTTGCCCCCGTAAGCAATATCTTCATATTTGAGCAACAAGCGGTTAGGGGGGATGTTTGGATTATTTGAGTGGATTTGGAATCATGTCATTGCGAGCGTAGCGTGGCAATCTCATAAGATTAGGATTATGATAACCACCCATGAGATTGCCGCGTCGCTGGCGCTCCTCGCAATGACATGGATTTATATGTTGCACGGTTCTCCCGAAATCTTTTTATACAGCCTTCGCGTTAGGGATTGCAGCGGATACCGGCCTTGTGGTTAACGCCTGTGCAGTATGAGTGTAAAGCCCGGGCCGAAGGCAACGCCATTAGAAAAACCCACCTTCTTATATTGTCAATGCAACCTTGATATACTTATTTTATCTAACAAGATTTCTCCTCGTTACCACTCGTTCGAAATGACATATTTAAGAGTGACCCCACATTATCAAATAATTAAGTAATAATCAACCATTTGTAAAAAGCTAAAAGCGTTTTCTTATCCCGTAAATTAACCGTATCTTTGCGGAAAATTTATAAGGCGGCATTTCATGCAAAAAATCAGAAATATTGCGATCATCGCACACGTTGACCACGGTAAAACTACCTTGGTTGATAAAATCTTACACAGCTGCGCCATTTTCCGCGACAACCAGGAAGCCGGCGAGCTAATTCTTGACAACAACGACCTTGAGCGTGAGCGCGGTATCACTATCGTGTCTAAAAACGTATCGGTACGTTACAAAGATGTTAAGATAAACATTATTGATACCCCGGGCCACGCCGACTTTGGTGGTGAGGTTGAGCGCGTATTGAAAATGGCCGATGGCGTATTACTGCTTTGCGATGCTTTTGAAGGTGCCATGCCGCAAACGCGTTTCGTAACCCAAAAAGCTTTGGCCCTGGGCCTTAAGCCAATTGTGGTTGTTAACAAAGTTGATAAAGAGAACTGCCGCCCAGAAGAGGTTTACGAGCAAATATTTGAATTGTTCTTTAACCTTGAAGCTACCGAAGAGCAGCTGGATTTCCCGGTTATCTACGGTTCATCAAAACAAGGCTGGATGAACACCGACTGGAAAACACCTACAGAGGATATTTTCCCGTTGATGGACGCCATTCTGGAGAATATCCCACCTGCACCTGAGGCTGAAGGTACTTTGCAGATGCAGATCACATCGTTAGATTATTCATCTTTCGTAGGTCGTATTGCGATAGGCCGTGTTGCACGTGGTGTTATAAAAGAGAACATGCCGGTATCGTTGGTAAAACGTGATGGCAAAATTGTTAAATCGCGCGTTAAAGAGCTTTACACTTTTGAAGGATTGGGTAAAGTTAAAGCTACCGAAGTAAAATCGGGTGATATTTGTGCAGTTGTTGGTATTGATGGTTTTGAGATTGGTGATACTATTGCTGATTTTGAAAATCCGGAGCAATTAGAGGTAATCAAAATTGATGAGCCTACTATGAACATGCTGTTCACCATCAACAACTCACCTTTCTTTGGTAAAGAGGGTAAATTTGTAACCTCACGTCACGTACGCGACCGCCTGTACAAAGAGATGGAGAAAAACCTGGCGCTTAAAGTTGTTGAGACTGACTCGCCGGATTCATACCTGGTTTACGGCCGTGGTATCCTTCACTTGTCAGTATTGATCGAGACCATGCGTCGCGAGGGTTACGAGTTACAGGTAGGCCAGCCACAGGTAATAGTTAAAGATGTTGACGGTGTTAAATCTGAGCCGGTTGAAACTTTGATAGTTGACGTTCCTGCTGAGGTTGCCGGCAAGGTAATTGAATTGGTTACGCAACGCAAAGGCGACCTGTTAGTAATGGAGCCTAAAGGCGACTTGCAACACTTAGAGTTTGAGATCCCATCACGTGGCATCATCGGTTTACGTAACAACGTATTGACTGCTACTGCAGGTGAAGCTATCATGGCGCACCGCTTTAAAGCATATGAGCCTTGGAAAGGTACTATCCCTGGCCGCTCTAACGGTGTATTGATCTCTATGGAGAAAGGCCAAACTACGGCTTACTCTATCGATAAACTACAAGACCGTGGCCGTTTCTTTGTTGATCCGGGTGTTGATATCTACGAAGGCCAGATCCTTGGTGAGCACATTCGCGATAACGATTTGATGGTGAACGTTGTTAAAGGTAAACAGTTAACCAACATGCGTGCATCAGGTTCTGATGATAACGTGCGTATTGCACCGGCCATTAAATTCTCTCTTGAGGAATCAATGGAGTATATCCAGGCTGACGAGTACATTGAGGTTACACCACAGAGCATGCGTTTACGTAAGATCTACCTAACCGAGAACGAACGTAAAGTAAATGCTAAAAGGTTTGTAAATCAATAATCTTAAGTGATTAGAGCTTAGTGATCAGAGATTAGTTTTTGATCTTCAAACTAAACAAAAAAAGGCATCCCTAAACGGATGCCTTTTTTTGTTTTAACACCACGGAATATCTCTTCTTTTGTATCCACCGCCTTTCACTAATAGGTTTTCAAAAGCACAGGAAGCTACTGCTGAATTATTAGTATCCCATAGATAATTTAAAATTTTATTTAAATCATCAACAACTGACGTTTGATGAGTAGAGAAATGCTCAGCCTCTATTTCTATAGAATATGGAAAATGAAGAAATCCATTTGGAAATTCTTTTGCTTTTTGGATATCTCGATCTTCATTTAATCGGATTTCTAATAACAATCCATCTTTTTCAATGTATCGTTCACCTATAATCTGGGCATTTATGACAGCAGCAAGTTGCTGTGTACATAAATCCGAATCGCCTGCTTTAATACAAAGATATATTCTACAAAACATTGACTTAATTTAATAGAGCAATCTAATGTATCAATTTTATTATTGGCACACCAATTAACTAATCTCTAACCACCAATCTCTAATCTCTAACACCTATCTTTATCCCCCACATGCGCATACCCAGTATTCCCGGATTTGACCAGCAGGCTTTTGAGAAGTATTTTAAAAATACCGGATGGTTGTTTTTAGGCCGGGTTGGCAGCTTGCTTATCAAAATGGTGATAGGCATTATGGTGGCCAATTACCTGGAGCCAAAGGGCAATGGCATTTTCAGCGGTGCTACGGTTTATATCTACTTTTTTTCGGCCATCGCTACACTGGGGCTGGATCAGTATATTGTTAAAGAGCTTCATAAACATCCCGAAAACCGCGACCAGATACTGGGTACATCGTTCTGGATGAAAACTTTTGCCGGCCTGGCTT
>JAESTD010000025.1 GCA_016763755.1 Mucilaginibacter sp. | reverse complement strand
TTATATAAGCACTTATACATTTTGCCATTTTTATAAAAAATTTACACCTTTTTTTATATTTTCTTCAAAAAAAATCACTTTAGGTTTTGATTTGATAACCGAGTCCCTATATTTGCAGCCATACAGCCGGTATCATACTAAAAATGGAAAAGTATAAACTACATCATCTACATCTGCACCATCACCACTTTGTGGTGAATAGATAATGTATGTTTCTACGCGAAATAACAACTCCATTTTTTTAGTTACTAAAACTCCCATTTGTGAAAACATTAAAAATAGCGATCTAAAAATCGGGTCGTCTCAACGAAAAATCCGTTGAATTATTAAAGAACTGCGGCCTTAATTTTGAAAATTACAAGAGCTCGCTGATCTCCCCCGTATCAAACTTCCCTTTAGAAATACTTTTCCTTCGTGATGATGATATCCCCGAATACGTACAGGATGGCATTGCCGACTTGGGTATTGTAGGTGAAAACGTTATCCAGGAAACCGAAGTTGAAGTAAGCTACCTTCAGAAACTTGGTTTCGGTAAATGTTCGCTTAAAATAGCGGTGCCAAATAATAACAGCATCAATAGTATTGAGGAGCTGAATGGCAAGGCTATTGCAACCACCTACCCTGTTATCCTTGGTAAATACCTTAAAGAAAAAGGCATTACATCTGATATCCGCACCATCTCGGGTTCGGTAGAGATCTCGCCGGGTTTAGGCTTAAGCGATGCCATATGCGATTTGGTGTCAACCGGCGGTACGCTAAAAAGCAATGGCTTAAAACCTTTTGCCGATGTAATGAGCAGCGAAGCCGTTTTGATAGGCCGCAAAGGCAGCGAAAACGAAGACCTGATAATAGAACTCATACAACGCATCCAATCTGTACTACGAGCTAAAGAAACCAAATACGTGGTACTCAACGTGGAGCGCAAAAACCTGCAAGCGGTTACGGCATTACTACCGGGCGTAAAAAGCCCTTCAGTAGTGCCATTGGCCGAGGAAGACTGGGTGGCGGTACACACCGTTATTCCCGAGCGTGATTTTTGGGACCGCATCAGTCAGCTTAAGCAAGCCGGCGCACAGGGCATTGTGGTAATGCCAATTGAGAAGATAATATTGTAGGACAGCCCCACCTAAATCCTCCCCGAAAGGGAGGACTTAAAAAGGCTGGTTTAATAAAAAGTCTCCCCTATCGGGGGAGATTTAGTGGGGGCTAAATGAAAACATACAATTACAGCGATCTAAACAAGCAAGCCATCCAAGGCCTGGTTCAACGCAACGTTGACCCGGCGAATGAAATACGCACGCTGGTTGAGAACGTGATAGAACAGGTTAGACAGCTCGGCGATCGTGCCTTGTTCGACTATGCCAGTCAGTTTGATAAAGTTGAACTCACAAAGCTGTTCCTTGATAAAGCAGAGCTTGAAGAAATTGCATCAGCCGTTACCGCCGACCAGAAAGCGGCGTTGAAAGTGGCTTATGATAATATTTATAAGTTCCACCAATCGCAGGTAAAGGCAGAGGACAAGGTGGAAACCATGCCTGGGGTAACCTGCTGGCGCGAGTTAAGGCCGATCGAGAAAGTCGGTCTATACATCCCAGGTGGTACGGCAGTGTTGCCGTCAACATTCTTGATGCTGGGCATACCGGCACAGATAGCGGGTTGTAAAGAAATTATCGTTTGCTCGCCGCCGCAAACGGGCGGTAAGGTAAATGCCTTTATTGCAGAAGTGGCTTTGATGCTGGGCTTTGATAAGGTTTACCTTGTTGGTGGTTCTCAAGCAGTAGCCGCTATGGCTTACGGCACCGAGACCATTACTAAAGTGGATAAGATATTTGGGCCGGGTAACCAGTTTGTAACCAAGGCCAAAACCATTATCCAAAGCACAACCACAACGGCTATCGATATGCCTGCGGGTCCGTCAGAAGTTTTGGTGATTGCTGATGAAACGGCTAAGCCAGCCTTTGTTGCTGCAGATTTGCTGGCACAGGCTGAGCACGGGATAGATAGCCAGTCGATTTTAGTTTGTACCGACGAGGACATCGCGCAGCAAACCTTAGTCGAGGTAGAGAAACAGCTACAGGTACTGCCACGTGCCGAGATAGCCCGCCAGGCTTTAGATAACTCTTACATTGTTATCACCAAAACTTTGGCCGAGGCAATGGATTTCAGCAATCAATACGCTCCCGAGCACTTGATTTTGGCTACCGAAAGCTGGGAAGAAATCACCGGCAGCATTATCAACGCAGGTTCGGTTTTCCTTGGCAATTTAACACCGGAGAGCGCGGGCGACTACGCTTCGGGCACAAACCATACCTTGCCCACCAGCAGCTATGCAAGGGCTTACTCGGGGGTATCGGTAGATTCGTTTGTGAAGAAGATCACTTTTCAGCATCTAACCGAGGAAGGGATCAAAAACATCGGCCCATCAGTAGAAATACTGGCCGATCTGGAAGGTTTACACGCGCACAGGAACGCAGTGAGTGTGAGGATGAATAAATAAAAATAATAATAAACAACCATGTCATTGCGAGCGATAGCGCGGCAATCTCAGCACATCCGTCAAGCACCCGAGATTGCCACGTCGCTGACGCTCCTCGCAATGACATATTTTTGATTTAATAATGTTCGACATAAACAACATACTCCGCCAAAACATCAAAAACCTTACCCCCTATTCATCCGCACGTGATGAGTTTCAGGGAGAGGCAAGTGTTTTTTTGGATGCTAATGAAAACGCTTACGGTTCGCCATTGGTACAGGCCTACAACCGCTACCCTGATCCTATGCAGTATCAGGTTAAAATGCGCCTAAGCCAGATTAAAGGCGTTCCGGCACGTAATATTTTCCTGGGCAATGGTAGTGACGAGGCGATCGATACCCTGTTCCGCAGTTTTTGTAACCCGGGCGTGGATAACGTGATCATTGTGCCACCTACTTACGGCATGTATGAGGTATCGGCCAACATCAATGATGTAAAACTGAAACGCGTATTGCTTACCGAGGACTATCAACTTAACCTCGAAGGTATTGCCGAAGCTATCGACAAAAACACCAAACTGATCTTCATCTGCTCGCCAAATAACCCTACCGGCAATTCCATCAACCGCGATGATATTGAGACCCTGCTGGCCAATTTTAACGGGATTGTAGTAGTTGATGAGGCGTATATCAATTACAGTCGCCAAAAGACCTTTATACAAGAGCTTACCGAATATGCCAATTTGGTAGTGCTGCAAACCCTTTCAAAAGCATGGGGTTTAGCGGGCCTGCGCATGGGTATGGCTTTTGC
Source organism: Mucilaginibacter sp. (assembly GCA_016763755.1). Classification (GTDB taxonomy): domain Bacteria; phylum Bacteroidota; class Bacteroidia; order Sphingobacteriales; family Sphingobacteriaceae; genus Mucilaginibacter. The sequence continues at coordinate 3,017 of JAESTD010000025.1, read as the reverse complement.
CAGCGAAGAGATAATTGAGGTGATGAACAAGGTGAAGCCGCCGTACAATATCAACGAAGCCTCGCAAACTTTGGCTTTACAGGCTTTGGCCAATATCGACCAGGTGAACGTATGGATAAAAGAAACCCTGCAACAGCGCGATAACCTGGTGCTTACCTTACGCAATATGGATTTTGTGCTTGACATTTATCCCTCTGATGCCAATTTTATCCTGGTAAAAACCACTGATGCTAATGCTATTTACAACCACCTGGTTGAGCGTGGCATCATTGTGCGAAACCGCTCAAAAGTTGAGCTTTGTGAGGGATGCTTGCGCATTACCATCGGTACATCGCAGGAGAACGATAAACTGATTGAAACTTTACAGCAATATACCGCATGAGCAAACTGCAAAAAGTACTCTTTATTGACCGCGACGGCACACTGATAACCGAACCGGCCGACGAGCAGATAGATTCTTTTGATAAACTGGGCTTCTATCCCGGTGCATTACAATATCTGCCACGCATTGCTGCCGAGCTGGATTTTGAATTGGTAATGGTTACTAATCAGGATGGCTTGGGAACTTCATCGTTTCCCGAGGATACTTTTTGGCCCGTGCATAATCTTATCATTAAAACATTTGAAAGCGAAGGGGTGCGTTTCAGCGAGCAAGCAATAGACCGCACTTTCCCAAAAGATAACGCCCCTACGCGCAAACCGGCTACAGGTTTGTTGACCAAATATCTGGATGCAACCAAATACGATCTGGCCAACTCTTTTACCATAGGCGACCGCAAGAACGATATCCTGCTGGCCCGTAATCTCGGTGCAAAAGCCATCTGGATAAACAACAACAGTGGTTTAGGTAATGCCGAGTTCGATGCAGATCAAGCTTTACACGATATTATCGCTTTAGAAACTACCGACTGGAAAGAGATTTACGAGTTTCTGAAATTAGGGCAACGTGTGGTTGAGCACCGTCGTAGCACTAAAAAAACAGATATCTACATCAAACTGAACCTTGATGGTAAAGGCGATGCAAAAGTATCAACCGGTTTGCATTTCTTTGACCACATGCTTGATCAGATAGCCCGCCACGGTGGCTTAGACCTCACCGTTGAAGCCAAAGGCGACCTGTATATTGATGAGCACCACACTATTGAAGATACGGGCATTGCGCTCGGCGAGATATTTGCCACTGCACTGGGTAACAAAATGGGTATTGAGCGCTACGGTTTCTGCCTGCCAATGGACGATTGCCTGGCGCAGGCCGCTATTGATTTCGGCGGGAGAAACTGGATAGTGTGGGATGCCGTATTTAACAGGGAGAAGGTTGGCGACATGCCTACCGAGATGTTCTACCACTTCTTCAAATCCTTCAGCGATGCCTCGAAATGCAACCTGAATATAAAAGCAGAAGGTCAGAACGAGCATCACAAAATAGAAGCTATATTTAAAGCCTTCGCCAAAGCCATAAAAATGGCCGTAAAGCGCGATACAGAAAAGATGGTTTTACCGTCGACTAAAGGTTTATTGTAGAGAGCCAAGAGATCAAGAAGCAAGAGCCAGGATTTTTCCTGATTCCTGATATCCTGATTCTTGCATCAACTCAAAAATATGATCGGAATTATTCGCTACGGCGCGGGCAACATATTCTCACTTACGGCGGCTTTAGACAGGCTGGGCATTGCCTATGGCATGGTGCATACCGAGGCTGATCTTAAGAGTTTTGACCGGTATATCATTCCTGGTGTAGGCCATGCAGGTGCAGCCATGCAAAAGCTGCAAAGCACCGGCCTGGTACCTGCTATCAAAGCATTAAAGAAACCTACTTTGGGTATTTGTGTAGGCATGCAGTTGATGACTGCCTACAGCGAAGAGGGTGACGCCGATCTGCTGAACATCTTCCCGATAAAAACATTAAAATTCCCCGGCAATACAGATTATAAAGTGCCACATACCGGCTGGAACCAGGTTTTTGCCGAAAAACACAATCCGCTGTTTGCAGATGTGCCTGAGGGTTCGCATTTTTACTATGTGCATTCATACTTTATTGAGTATGATGCGTTATATACTTTGGCCTCAACAGATTACATTCATAAATTTTCGGCATCAATTTGGCATGATAACTTTTATGGAGTGCAATTTCACCCCGAAAAATCGGGCGTGTATGGTGAAACATTATTAAAAAACTTTTCAAATATTTGAATCATGTATATTATTCCGGCTATCGATATTCTGAATAAAAAGGTTGTGCGCCTGCGCGAAGGCGACTACTCACAAGTGACAGAGTACGATGTAACTTTAGAGGAAATGATCGAGAGGTACCAAAGCAATGGTACTAACTTTATACACGTTATCGACCTTAACGGCGCTAAAAACGACTACAGCAATCAACAATACCTGTTTGATGTGATCCGCAAGACCGATATGCAGGTGCAATACGGTGGCGGTATCCGCAGCATCGATAAAGTAAAAGAACTGATAGATTCGGGCGTGGCACGAGTGATCGTAGGCACTCAGGCCATCACCAACCCAACTTTTCTGGAAGATCTGAGCAAAGAGATCTGCGGCAAAGACAAATGCAGCGACCAGGTTGTTGTAGCTATCGACGTGCTTGATGAGGTGATCAAATACTCGGGCTGGATGGAAAGTTCACCTATTAAACTGATGGATTATGTTGACAGATGCCTTCGTTTGGGCTTCTTCCGTTTCCTGTGTACCGATATTGGTAAAGATGGCAAACTGGGTGGCGCAGGTATTGATCTGTACAGCAAACTGTTAGATCATTCGCCATTCATCAAGCTCATCGCATCAGGCGGCGTAAGTTCCATGAAAGACATTGAAGAGCTGAACAAAATAAAGGTTGAATCATGCGTAGTGGGCAAAGCTATTTATGAGAACCATATCAGCATCGAAGATATTAAGAACTGGAATTTGGACGCGTTGATATCGATATAAACAACGCACAAGCCTCCGCAGGACGCACTCCCAACCGTCATTGCGAGGTACGAAGCAATCTCTCTAGGACAAGC
>JAESTD010000311.1 GCA_016763755.1 Mucilaginibacter sp. | reverse complement strand
GCCGATGTGATGAACATCTTCATCAGGAGCGCTCATGTTTGGTCCAGATGAGTTTTGAGACATCGTATCCTAAAGCCTTAGCTTGCTTGAGATACGCTGTTTGAATTTTTGCGGGCATCGTTTTTTCACGGGAGAGAAGCCACAAATATTTGAGGTTATTACCGGCCACCATGGCGTAGCGGTATCCGGGATCGATAGCGATAATGTTATATCCGGCATAGAACGGTCCGAAGAAAGAAACCTTTAATCTGCCTGTTCCAGCATCTTTCACAGGTTTTGCTTTCCCGATACTTTCTTTCCATGCACCTTTAATAAAATCGTAACCTTTGTTATCCACCCGAATCGACCCGTCCGGGTTTAAGGTGTAGGTGGCGCTGACGTCCGAGAGGTTCTTTTCAAATTTAAAATCGTAACGGGCGATCTCGTACCATGTACCCAGGTAGTCTTTTTGAACGAAAGGTTTAACCGCCGTTACGCCTTTTGGAATAGACACGCAGGACTGCATCATGATCGCTATCGCGCCAACCGTAGCACCTGCGGTCAATCCTATTTGCCAGTTTTTAATACTCATGTATAGGGAACGATTCAGACAGCATCTTGTTTTCAGGTTGCCAGCACATGATCAATAAGACTCGATATGCCTGCAACTCAAAGCTAATAGCCGGATTAAGCAGCATTCAGAAAATGATTTATAGACAATCGATCTGTTCTTCATTACTCAAAGCGATGATTATTTATATTCGCTTAATAAGTTTTCGAGAACGGATGTTATTCTCTGTCCGAGATCATCGTTATAACCAACAAACGCTTGTGCTATTTTTCCATATTGGTCTATAATGTAGAACGTTGGAAACGCGGTGACGTGATATAATTTTACAACTTCAGCCGCGTTAATAAACCCCGGGTAAGCGATGTCATTACGGCTTTCAAAGTCAATAACGGCTTTTTTGCTATCCCTCATCGTTAAACTGGCCAAAAAAACATTTTTCTTCTTATACTTTTTAAATACAGCATTTAACGGTTTTACAGATAGCATACAACCGGAACAACCGATAAAATAAAAATCCAGGAGCACAATTTTACCTTTAAGCTGTTTTAAGGACACCGTTTTTCCATTGACATCCGTTAATGTCCAATCGGGAGCTTTTATCCCCTGGGCTAACAATGGAAGCCTTTCGCTGGCTATCCGCGGTTTGAAACCAATCGGAACGGTGAAAGTCAATGGTGTGATTTCTGATTGATCAAACTTAAAATTTTGATACACCGTTTCACTGTAATAATCGCTTATCAACCCATTATATCTATATCTTCCAACGATTGTTACAATACTGGGTAAACCGGTTTTCTTGTCAGCAAAGTAGTGTCTGTATGAGTAAAAGTGCTCTTTGCCCTCTTTTACGTCGTAAACTTCTGCAACAACATGCGAATTTTCTTTTCCATTGATGACTGTATCTGCCAGAGCTATTATCTTGAAAGGTTTATCAGTATATCGTTCTCTGATGAAGTTTAAGCCCCCGATAAGAGATCTCGTGAAAGCCACATAGGGCTCATTCTCCAGGAAAAAAGTGCTATCTGCTGCAGATAGGATGGTTACCTTTTTTCCGTCGTACAGGTCTGTTCGGTGAAACGCTTCTGTTTTATGATCGGTTTCTATACTGTATAAGTATCCAAATAATTTATCATCAGGGGATTTAAGAAAGATCTCTTGGTTATATGCGACAGTTGTGTCCGCACTCATATCTTTTAGCTTGTTGATCGAGCAATAACTAAAGCTTTTGTATCCATCAAGTTTATTGATCATAGCATTGATCAAAGAAATCTGGCCATTGGCTGAGGTAGCAAATAGAAGAAGGAAGAAGAGCAGTACCTTTCTAATAGGCTTTACTGAGATATATTTCATCGCGTTCTGTCGTATTGATAGGCATTGGCAAACTACGACTAAATGTCTATTGCATAGTCAACCAGATTAATTATTTAACAAACTTTAACCAACCTTCTGATCGAAGCGCTCATCTTTTGCGGGTATAATTCATTTAAATCCTGTTAACAGATACGAGCCAATGTTACTCATCCCTGAGTGTTCTTACCGGATTGATCATGGCGGCTTTGTAAGTCAGGTAAGCCGTTGCCAGGAACGAGATGAGCATTAATAAAACAACCGGCAAGACAAACTGCCACCAGGTGGTCTGCACTTTAAAGGCATAGCCCTTCAGCCACTGGTAAACCATGACCGCTGCTACCGGGAGGGCTACTAAACTGGCTACGAGAATGAGTTTCAACACATCAAAAGTAAGCAATCGCACAATGCTTCTGGCCGATGCGCCTAACACTTTGCGTACACCTATTTCTTTTTTGCGCCTTGCTGTTGCATACGCGGTTAAACCGAAAAGACCGAGGCAGGCGATAATAATGGCTATGGAAGAGAATAACATAAACACCTGACCGAAATGGATATCCTGCTCATACTGGCGGGCGTAGAAATCGTCTAAAAAGAAATAGTCGAAGGATGATTCGGGAAAGAAATCGGCCCACATACTTCCCAGCTTCTCTCCCGATGATACGGCCTGGGACTGGTTAACTTCCACGGAGATAAACTTCAAGGGAACCCAGGTAAGGTTAGGATCCATAAAAAGAACCGTTGCGGCATAGTTTTCACGGAGTGATTGCTGGTGATAGTCTTTGATGACTCCGATGATCTCATTTGGCGCCTTATCCAATGACTCTATCCAGATCTTCTTACCTACGGCGTCCTGCGCTGAGGCAAAACCGAACAGTTTTGCTGCGGTTTCATTGAGTATAACTTTTGTCGAGTCGCCGGTGTTGCGGCGGTCAAACGTGCGCCCCGCTGCTAATCGCAACTTGTACAAATTTATGAAGTCGAAATCAACGCGGAGCATTTCATAAGGACGTTCGGTAGCTTTTGACATACCGTACCGGCGACAAGCTGCACCCATACCGATCTGCTTGCCAGGTACCGCACCAGATATACTTACCTGTTGTATACCTGTAACACTTACAGCGCTGTTCTTAAAGCTGTTCACCTTTTCTATATAATTATCGGTATGAGCAGGTGCTTTGATCACCATGATCTGCTTGAGATTGATGCCTGTATCTTCCTGGTTCATGTAGATAACTTGTCGATAAACCGCAATAGTTCCAGCAAGGAGAAGTAGGGAAGCTGCAAACTGGAAGGAGACCATCCCTTTACGCAACCAAATGCCGCTTTTTGAAAAGGCAAACCTGCCTTTCAGCACTTGGACAGGTTGCAGCCTCGATAAGACCATGGCAGGATAAATCCCAGATAGCACTATGCTGGCAACGAACGCAATAGTTGTTTGAATGATTAAATTGTTGTCGATCAGTAACCGATAGGTTTGCGTGCCGCCTGCAAATTGGCTCAAAAGATAATTTGTAAGTAACACCAGCAAAACAGCAAAGCCGAGCGATGCAATATTGACAATGAACGATTCCAGGAAGAACTGAAAGACTAATTGACCGGCGTGAGCACCGTTCACTTTTCTTATGCCGACTTCACGGGCCCGGTCAACAGATTTGGTCGTAGCCAGATTGATATAGTTGATACAGGCGATAAGCAGGATAACGTAAGCCATAACTTGCAGGAAACCTACCGCTCGGCGGTTTCCCTTAGGCCCCATTTCGTAGGGCTTTGCTGTATTAAGATGAAGATCTTTCAGCGGCACCAGTTGCACGCTCCACTTCAGATCTTTTAAAGGCTCAGCGGTTTTAAAGCGCTCCGCCAGGGGCGGAAATTGGTTCTCGATAATGGCTGGACTTGCACCTGGCTTCAACTTAAGGAAGGTATAATTTTCATGCTGGTACCAAAACTCTTTGATCCAGCCGGGTGCGGTTGCCCAGGATACCAGCATATTGAAATGCAGGCTCGAGTTTGCAGGAAGGTCTTTGAATACACCCGTAACCATGCAATGGTAATTTTCAAATCTTGAGGACAATTGCAAGACTTTGCCAACAGCCGCATCAACACTGCCAAAATATTTTTTTGCCTCCGCAGTAGATATCACAACCGTATTTACGTCCTTCAATGCAGTTGTAGCATCACCTTTGATTAGCGGCAGGGAGAAGAAGGTGAAAAAGTTAGGATCTGCAAAGCAGACCCGTTGCTCGCGATACTTTACGTCGCGGTAGCTTACGACGCGCTCGTTGCCATTCCAGCTGATGCGTGCATAATCGGCAATACCGGGAAGGTTATCATACATAGCCTTAGCATAGCCATTACTGGCTGTTGCCCATGCATCTGTAAGTTCACCTTGCTTGTAAAACCGGCTTTCGGCGCGGTAAATACGGTCGCTATCCGGAAACATGGTATCAAAGCTTTTCTCATAATTTACATAGGCACAGATAGCGATAAATGCCGCAAGCCCTAAGCTTAATCCAGTTATATTGATGAACGTATAAGATATATTACGGACAAGATTACGATAAGTGACTAACAGTAGATTATGTAGCATAAGAGATAGTTTTTACTAATTTACAATAATTGAGTGATAGTCGTTAAACAGCGTATCAGTCGCAGAGGACTTTGACAAGCAGGAAGATCGTTGTTAGGTTGCTGCAACCTCTTCAAACCATCAGGCTAAGACTTTGGTCATCAAAGCTGTTGCACAGTCGCAACGCACTGTTAATTATATCTTGTCAGTTACGTAGAACCATCATAACAAGAATAGCCCTGCTGGGCTTTTTTCAGCTTAAGTTTCAGAGACAAGCATATCATTGAAGCTTTAATTTGCAGATTGTATTCGTGCTATAGTCTGAAAAATAAAGGCTGTTTTCATGATCATTTAAAGCCAGGCTCGATGCATGTACATCCGCTTTTAAACCAATATCGTCACGGCCATCAGGAGTGCTGCTGTTGGGGCCAGCTAAGACGGTTAATTACCGTTCTCTATCTTTTTAATCTTTCCGTCTGCTGCTAGGTATATACTACGACGATCTGCATTCAAAACGATCGCAATTATCGAACCTTAATTCAACTATGATGTTAAGTAAGATAATCTGCATTTGGCTCTTGATCAAAAGAAAAGTTTGTGGCATCGTGTCGTATATCAGGCGAAAAAAAATATAGGTTGATTGATCGATTAGGTGCGGCAACGCTCCTCTCCATATTAATCGCGGCAATTTTATTGGTTTAAAGTAAACGGGAGTTATATTCTTCTAAAAGCGATATGTAATTTTCCCGAAATAAGGCTTTTTAGTCACTTCGGTAGCTACCTCTCCTTTATCCTTGTTGGGCGATTAACGTTTCCAATAGAAAGTTCGCCTCGAAATCGTGAATGATCACGTTACCTATCTGGGATAGATACTATTGATGGAATTGGTTAGTTTAACCATGCCTGAACGGTTTTTTTCTCAAATTCCAAGTGTTTGGCACTGCTTGGAAAGGAATGACCTTTTGTCCCGTATGATGTGGTTGACCAATGTGCCATAGTGCATATTCATCGAATGTCAGTTAAAATAAGGACGAAAGTAATGAATTTGGACGCGATAAAGTTGTCTCTGTAAGGCTATTTGCAATACAGAAACAACTCTGTAATGATTCAATTCGGAACTTTTGTCAGTCCGGCGTGATCATGGATGTCAAGACATTGCACCCATCGTAAACCGCCCGCAACAATGATCATCTGGGACAGTCATTCCCAGAAATCAGTTAAGTAACAGCGCTGCATCGAACTTTCTGAAATTCACCTTGAAAATGCTGCCCTGACCGGGCGTACTTTCCAGCGTGATTTTACCGTTCAATTTTTCAAGCATCCGCCGTACGATCGCTAAACCTACTCCTGAGCCTTCAAAATCAGCACCAGAGGGTGATCTGGAAAATAATTCAAAAATCTTGTCGTGATATAGCAGGTCAATGCCTACCCCATTGTCCTTTATCTCATAGGTGACATTTTGTTCGGTCTCGTAACCGCTGACCACCACCCTAGGTTTGCTTACCTTGCTGGAGTATTTCACCGCGTTCCCGATAAGGTTGGAGAAAACCTGCAAGAGCATCATTTCGTCTCCCTGTACCGTTGGGGTAGATCGGAGCTCGATGGTCAGATCCGGATTCTGTGCAGCAATAAGCAGGTCATGCCGCAGATTCTCCAGGAGCGTCTGCATGTTAATGGCTTTCAGGTCAACCTCCGTTTGTCCGACCTTTGAGTAGCTGAGGACCTCGTCGATCATATCTTGCATTTTAAAGGCACCACCCTCGATACGGCCGGCCATCGATCGGACCTTTTCCGGATCACCTGCGTGACGGAGGATCAACTGGGCAAAACTTTTGATCGTGGTCAGCGGATTTTTAAGATCGTGTGAAATGGTATAGCTGAACGTGTCCAGTTCAGCGTATGCCTCCCGCAACTTTTCGTTCAGCAGCTTTAATTCCGAAGCTTTTCGACTTAGTGAATAATTCACCTCGTCCCGTAACTGACCGATCGCTTCCAGATCATATTTGCTCCAGCTTTCTGCCGTCAGCTCTACTTGCTGTGACCAGACGGCAAATGAGTTGCGTGGCGCAATATGCCCGAAGCCTTTGTCATCTACCTCTATCGGCTTGTCCGGATTTCCGGCCCATTTGACACTCACGATCTGCTCAGGCCGAAACCAGATCATATATTCCTGAATATCTCTACTCAGGCGACAGGCTGCTATACCAGCTGCCAGGTGCTTGTATGCTGCAGCAGCCGGCATGAAAGCGGTTAACTTCTCGGTGTGGAAGCAGTTTGTTTCCCTGGTTTGCTGCGCTAAAAGATCCAGCAACTCATCCAGGAAAGGCCGGTCCGGGACCCGACCGGCAATAAAGTACTGACCTTCGTAATAAAGTAGCGCTCCTGTGCTGTACACAGCTTGCAGCAATGTTTGTTCCTGCCCGGTCAGCGCTTCCTCAATGGGTATGTTACGTAACAGGTTTCGGGTGATCGACTCCCGCGCCTTGCGATGATAACCCTGCTGGACCCGGTCTTCTTCCTGTTGCCGGAAACTGATGGCTGACGATAAAACCTGTCCTATCAACCTGGCGGTCTCCCGTCGAGCCAGGTTGATGAAGCGCGGCGTATAACTGTGACATGCGATCAGCCCCCACAGTTCATTCTGGTAGATAATAGATACACTGAAGCTGGAAGCCACCCCCATATTCTTTAAGTATTGAATATGAAGAGGTGATACCGCACGTAAATGACTGTCCGTCAAATCAAGGACTGCATGGACTGAATCATTCTGAAATGTCAGTATAGCTGATGGTTCCGCATCTACATCCGCAATAAGCCTCACAAAATTCTTTTTGTAAAGTTCACGTGCCTGTTTGGGGATATCAGAAGCAGGGTAATGCAGGCCAAGCCAGGGTTCTAGCCCATCGTTTTTCGATTCAGCAACTACTTCACCGTGACCATCCTCGTGGAATTTATAGATCATGACGCGCTCGTAGCCAATCACTTGTTTTACCTGGTCAGCTGCGTTGTTCAGCAGGTTGCTCATGTTCTTGTCAGATAGCATCTCTGACAAAGACCGGGAGACCACCTGTTGCAGGTCGCGGTCCAGATCTGAGTAATGAGGTTCGAACTCCAGCAGGATATAGCTGTCGGACCTGCTGGCGATCATCTGGTACACCTTGTTCTGAATATCCAGATAGTAAGCGGTGAACGTTTGTAAGTTTTGTGTTGATTGTGCACGCTGCAGGCAGGACCAAAGCCTGCCATTCTTTACCGGATGATCTGTCATGATCGACTCGGCCTGGTCAATATGATTTCCAAGCAACTCAGCGCTTGTTACAGCCGTATGATCAGCAATGTTCTCGCTGCAATAACAGACCTTTTGATCGGTATCGATCGCCAGTAAAAACCCATGGCTTTGGATCTTCCCCGGTATATGTATGGGTTCACGGTCGCAGTTCGTCAGGTCTGCTGTATGCATATTCTATTAAAATTGGCTGAGTCAGCTAATGTATAGCAGACGATTTAATTACAAATTTAAAGTTTAAGTAGAGTGTTATTTCAAGCAAACCTAAATTGTGTTAGTATTCACAGTGCTTAAAAGCCCGGTTCGGCCGTGTTTATATAAGCTTCACAACAATAAATATGTTTTAACCTTTTTTATAATTGATGGAGAACTTTACATTTTCTCCCGGATAAGGGATGTGTCCGGGTACCGTTACCGACAAGCATCGGGCCTCCATAATGCAACTGCCAGTTGAGACGGACTGAAGCATTTTCGTATCCTCCCTTGTCTATCCGGTTCCTTTAAGCGCTTTGTCAGCGTTTTTCCGGAGACCAGGTCATCTCCTTAGATCTATAAGACCTAACGCGTTCAATATTTCAAAATCAACCATTTCAAGGCTGTCTCTTGGTCGTCAAAAAATGCGATTTCCACGCCGTCCAAATTCGTTGGCAGACTTTTATCCGCAGCGATACGGCTAAAGGTACTTGGCGAGTAAACCCAGGCAAATTTTTTCAGACCTGACTTAGCCATTTCCGGAAACCAAAACGCCGCCCCCCAATCTGAAGCTTCCGACCAATTACCTTTAACCAGGGAATTGTTATTTAAAATTTTGCTGCAGTTGTTAACCTTCATTAAATCCAAAATCATCATACAACCCTGGACTACGGAATCGTAATTTTGATAACCTAACCAGTTTACATCTAAAAATTCTTCTCCAGGCACATACCGGATGTCGATGCACTCGCTATGGTAATAATTTTTGTAGTCCGTTGAGATCTCAGCGCATGCGATCACGCCGCTCAACGGCAGCAAAAAGTAGAAAGTTGAACCTTCACCCACCGTACTTTCTATCCAAAAACTACCACCATGCCGTTTAACGATCTCCGCGGATATGAATAGCCCCAGCCCCAGGCCCTGGAATCTGGCAGATGAATTGTCGACCCGATAGAAACGGGAAAACAAGTCTTTCAAATGTTCCTGTGCAATACCGATCCCGTAGTCCTGTACAGAAACAAT
>JAESTD010000024.1 GCA_016763755.1 Mucilaginibacter sp. | reverse complement strand
GCTGCTCGACGGCGAAGACTTACGGTCTCGAATTCGCCGCCACCTCCGCCTGACGCCAGCTGTGACGGTAGCGATTATCGAGCAGTTTAATAGCAAATCTCAAGGCTGTTCAAACTTCTGTTTTTAAAAATTCGATGATAATTCCATCGTTTTTACAAAAGTTGCCCTGGAGTGTAAAAAAGTACCGATCGTACCTTCCGTTATATCCGTTAGCAATTGAGCAATTTGATCTTCGTGAATACAACGTTATACTCTCATCATCATTTATTGTAGCTAAAGGTTTGCTTACCAATACCGATCAATTGCATATCTGCTATATGCATAACCCTATACGGCCGGCCTGGGAACTTTATCAGCAATTTTTGTCGCACGGCAGTAATGGCAAACGGATCAAAGGCTTCTTTAGTCGCTTGATTCTACATTATTTAAGATTGTGGGATGTAACTTCAGCAAACCGAGTTGACCACTACATCGCCAACTCAAAATTTACTGCAGAACGTATAAAGAAGATCTACAACAAAGATGCTACAGTAATTTACCCGCCGGTTGATATTGAGATATTTAAACTCCAGGAGATTAAAGAAGACTACTACGTAACCGCATCGAGGTTAGTGTACCACAAAAGGATCGATATTATTGTAGAAGCGTTTAACCGCATGCCTGATAAAAAATTGGTGATTGTTGGTGACGGCCCCGAACTAAAAAACCTTCAAAAGTTAGCCCACAGCAATATAACCTTTGTTAAACATCAACCTAATGATGGTTTAATAAAATACCTGCAAAATGCCAGGGCATTTGTTTTTGCCGCTTATGAAGATTTTGGCATTGCCCCTATTGAGGCAATGGCTTGCGGAACTCCTGTATTGGCATTTGGCAAAGGTGGCTCTACAGAAACTGTTATAAATAACAAGACGGGCTTATTGTTTAGCGAGCAGAATGCGGCCTCGATCTGTAATTGTGTTTTACAATTTGAAAATGTAAGCCATTTGTTCAATCCAAAATCCATTAGCCTTTACGCTGAAAAATTCAGTAAAGAAAGGTTTGAAAAAGAGTATAAATTATTCGTCGACAATAAAGTAAAGGCCTTTTTTAAAGCTGAGGATGATTATAGCAATAATGCTGAAAATCAACTATCTGCCACTCCTCTGCAAGACTTTTTACAATAATTCCCACCATTGCACATAATAGTACTCAACGACAGGTTTTAAAAGATGCCTGATTATTAATGCAACTATATTTGATTAAAGCGCTACCCCTCGCTTTCTTAAACCTGTTTCTGCAACTTAAAATTATCAAAATATATGAAATGTGTTGTATTAGGCGCCGCCGGCTTTGTAGGCAAAGCTTGCGTTGATGAATTACTAAGCAGAGGTGATACAGTTGTCGGAATCGACCGAACGACGAGAAAAGCCAAAGCCGGTGAAAACGCATCATCAAATTCTTTAACATTTATTGAAGGTAATATTTTAGACAAAGCCACTCTTTACAGCGCTTTTGAGGGAGCAGACGAAATTTATCTCTTAGCAGGACAATTAGGCACAGCAGAGCTGGAAAGCTCAATGCGTTCTGCTATAGAAACCAACATATTGGGCGCGCTTAACGTTTTTGAAACAGCGATTTCATGCAAAGTTCCGAGAGTGTTTTTAGCATCAAAACCAAGTGTTTGGCTTAACACTTACACCATCACAAAATTTACCGCCGAGAAAACCGCAAACCTGCTTTCAAGGTATCACCCAATCGAAATAAGCGTACTGCGCTATCTTAATATATATGGCCCAGGACAGAAAATTTATCCTGTAAGAAAAGTATTGCCTGCTTTTGCTATACAGGCAATGCGCGGTTTACCACTGCATGTTTATGGTAACGGGCAGCAAACAGTAGATATGATCTACGTTAAGGATGCCGCGCGCATTACGGTTGAAGTTATGCGTAATAAATTTAATCCGGACGGAATGGATTGCGGTACCGGCACGGAAATGAGTGTTATTGAGGTTGCGGAATCTGTAAACGAATATTTTAATAATAAAGCCGGTATCCAGTTTATGCCGATGAGAATAGGCGAAACGCCGAATACCCGTCTGGTTGCCGATAATGCTGATTTGATAAAACATATTGGTGAGATTGAATTCACACCATATAAACAAGCATTAGCTGAATCATTAGCATATTATGAAAACCTTAACCCTCATGATATTGATGCCGGCTTAAATTTCTATGGCTTTAGTCAGCCTTTTGATATGTCATGGAAATAGCTAATAAAAACATTCTTATTATTATCGCCCACCCGGATGACGAAACCATTGGGTGCGGCGGTTTTATTAATAAAGCATCATTACAAAACGCAAATTGCAAGGTTCTTTTACCTGTACGCCGCGGAGACCTGCGCGGTATAACAAACTGGGAGAAGTTGATAAACCAGCTTAACGACGCCTGTAATATTTTAGGGGCCGAACTTGTTGTGACTGATGAAATGGTGAGTGATATAACGGCTGATGTTAATGTTCATCAGTTATATAAGATAATCGAGAGCCATGTGCAATGGGCTGATATAGTACTTACGCACTGGCATGGCGATTCTCACCAGGCCCACAGGGCTGTTGCACGCGCAGTAGAGTTGGCTACGCGGCCTTTTCGCGTACAAAAAACCGTTATATTTTTCGAGATAGCTACATCTACCGATCAGGCATTTCAGTACACCTTCTCTCCAAACTTCTTCGTAGCTTTAAATGCAGATCAGGTATCGAAAAAGGTAAAGGCTATGGCTATGTATGAAACGGAAACAGAATCTGGCAGAACGCCTATGAATCTGGAAAATCAAATGCGTTTAAGAGGATCCCAATCCGGCCAGGAATATGCAGAAGCATATATGATTGCAAGGCATTATCTGATCTGATATGTCGCGAGTTGCTGCAGGTATATTGATCTTATTTTTTTGCCATTAGCAGTTATCGTTGGCTTGTTGATAAAACGCAAATACCCGGGCCCATTGTTTTTTAAGCAGTTACGGGAAGGAAAGAACGGTAAAACGTTTTATATATGGAAGCTGCGCACTATGGTTACAAATGCCAACGAAGTGCTGAAAAAAATCATTGCAGAGGATGAAGCAATGGCGAAAGAATGGAATGAATTTGCCTGCTTTAAAAACGACCCACGTATAGCCGGTTCTATCGGTAAAATGGCCCGCAAACTAAGCATTGATGAACTACCTCAGCTGATAAACATCTTTAAAGGAGATATGGTGTTTGTTGGTCCCAGGCCTTTGGAGATGTATTTGGCCGAAGCGCTGCCTGCCACCGAAAGAGATTGTCGCAATACAGTTAAACCCGGGCTTACAGGCTTATGGCAAATTGGCCCCCGAAGCGATATCAGCATCAGGCATATGCAGTATTATGACAGGCTATATATCCGTAAAAAAAGCATCTGCTTAAACATCTACATATTACTAAAGACCGTTACGGTGGTTTTCAGGCAAACCGGAGTCTGATATCCTATTTACCGTTTTTTAAACCTATCTGATGATTGGCGTAGTCCATCAAATATTGATTATCAATAAAGAAATCTATACTGAAAATTGAACGTATGTCATTAGTGTCGTTAGGGTTTTGTATGGTAGTATAATAACTTGTGCTGGTGGTTGTATAAGTATAACTAAACCCTTGGTTCGTAGTTACATTTACTGTTGAATTTGCCGGCAAATTACCAAGCGCGTTGGTTTCCTGTTTATTTTTTATTGATGTTATCATCGGATTGCCGGTATCAAATAAAACCTGCGCCGAAGTACTTACCCCATTATAGGTTATAGTTGCCGGGATATTTGGAGAATATCCCCCTTTTTGAGTAAAAGACAATGGATGCATAATAAAGCCCGATTGTGTACGGTCGGCTGCGGTAAGGCCGATTGATAACAGACCTGCTACAAATGTTCCTTGACTGCTAAATGCGTCGCGCTTAAGCAAGGCTAATCGAAAACCTTGTGTAATATCACTATTTGTGTTAAAATAAGCCAGAGGACTTTGTATTGCTGTACTTGCGTAGCTATAGCCCGATGACACTCCAAAAATATCCGCCGCATGTGCCGACATAGTTGCACCTGTAGTTTCGTTCACGATTTTGTAATAGATAAAAAAGGGAATGCGTTTGGTAGTGATCTTGCCATTAGCATCGCCAATGGTAATGGGTGCATATGCCAGGTTACCGTATTCTGTAAACTTACTTGTTGCATCACCGTAGCTCATGGTAGACTGCTTAGATGTAACAGTTATACCATCCACCACTACCGAATCGCCGGTTACGGTAATGCCGTTAGCGGTAATCATTGATGCTGGCAAAACGCCTTGTGCATCAATAGTCATCCCTGCTGAACCAGTATCAAAAACACTTGCGTAATTAACTGCCTTAGAACCTATTGCGGTTATTGGCACAAAGATACGTTTATAGCTACTCGATTGATATTGATACAAACCAAGCGTAATTTGATCTGCACTGCTTTTTGGGGTCTTGGTTTCCTTTTTACAAGCAGTAAATACTACAGACGCCGAAATAATTCCAATTATATAGAGTAATGTTTTTTTCATGATATAAATACCGGCTTAATAGTTTAATATAATAAACAACGTTTTAATCTTAAGGTTGCTTAAACATCCCACAATAATACTACGTTCAAATCAACATTTTAAAAAAGTCCAGCGCTCTTTTTTACGTCATTTAATGCACTGGTGTTTCTTAAACGATATAAATTGATATTTAATATGCGTTTGTTTATATGATTTGACAATTGAATACCGGCACAAACTTAAAGCCTTAGCATTTAATAATATCTCCTATAATGTCCTTGGGTATTAAAGTGTAAAATTGGGTAACGCAGGCATAATGTTTAGATTTCTCAATTAATAGCTTTGATGTGAATGAGCTATTTATGTGAAACGAATTGTACCTCGTTTGTTCGTACGCTCGCTGTAAAACCGAGGTAACTTTATGCAATGAATCTAAACCACTCAGAAACCCTCACATTCAACTACTTAAGTTCAAAATACAGTATCAACGTCTCGCTGGTAAGTAAATCCGCACGTAGCCGTGTTTATAAGGTTCGATTTCTTCAAATGACCTATCTGTTAATCAACGAAAAAAGCGATTGGCTTATGATGGCCGATATGCAACCATGCGAAAAACTAAGAGACAAGATAATTGATAGTATCAAAGCCTGGCAAACACAATTAATTCTCAAAATGTGACGATAACACAACTAAAAGTTGTGAAATTGCACAACATTATACAGTTTTCTATCAACCAATGAGTTATGATGAACAAAACGTGTTTTAATGGTATTTTTAATAAAAAGATCCTATGAACGAAAATTTTACCATCACCAGCCTGATCAATAAAGATTATTATCGCAACGAACTCATCGGGTTAAACGCTGCAAAAGACTTTTATATTTATGAGAACGGCCGCTGGCTGTGCATGTTACGACGCCTGGACAACGCCAGTTACAAAGTTATATCCTATTCAACTGCAATATCTTCTTCAATCATCAGCGCCATTGGCAATCTTATTGAAGAAAAAATACATTAAAAGGCAGCCATTTCTAATTTTGCTGTAAAACCAAGCGTAGTTTGCGGTTACGCTGTCGCGACTCATCAATTGCATGCCTATCTCGGCGCTCTAAATAACGTTGTAAATAACTTTACCTATAAATTGGGATCAATTTACAACGGCATGAGATAAAATCTGCCCAATTATCTTATATATGAATGCGCTTCTCCCTTTCGATGTGCGCTTCACCCTGTACATCCGTTTAAGCGAGCGTTAAAATAATTTCGATAAAAATTAATCAAAAAAGCGTAAAACAATGTTTGTTTGCAAAAAAAACGAGTTGTTGCCCTATTTGAGAAAAAGTGTTTACCATATCCTCCTACCCTCGTCACTTTGCGTTAAACCGACATTCGGTTGTTCCATTCTCGTGAAACTATTTGCAGCAAACCTGCTGATTGCCCACATATCTACACATATTTAAAGCGCTTCGAAAAACCTTGTAAACGTTATGCAATAAATCGTCGTTGTGGAGATGATAATTAATTTATTCGACGATTATGAAAAAATACCCTTACGTAAAAAAACGCTCCCTTACATTATTACTCACGTGCATGGTTTTTTGCGGATGCCGCAAAAATAACAACCCTGTACCTGAACAAATTGAAAAACCAGATCTAACCAGTTCGATGAATGCAAGCTTTGCATCTTCTGCCATTGCAGGCTCTACGCTTGAGCTTGGAGTTGTAGGCCACCCGCTGGGCGATGCGCCTTACATAGCTACATCAGCGACTAAACAGATCCAGCTAATAAAAAGCATGGGGATGAAATGGTACCGTATTAATGTTATTACCCAATCAGATGGTACCGTTACAGTTCCCAGTTTGTTACAACCTCTTCTTGACGCAGCGTCAAAAGGTGGAGTCAAAATACTTCCCATGTTGCATCCGCGTACAATGGATATTACTGATGATGAATCTGAATCATATGCAAGAGGTTGGAAGTTAGGAAAGGATTTTGCCGCTAAATACGGGAAGTATTTTGCATACTACGATTTAGGCAACGACCTTGATTTTGAGACACTGATCCCTAATAAAACAGGCCGCAGCCAAACTCATTATGAATATGAGCCAACCAGGTCAATAATGGCTTATCTTAAAGGTATGGATGAAGGGATAAAATCCATTGTACCAACTGCAAAAACTATGATCTCGGCCGGGTGGTTACATTACGCTTTTTTAAGAATGTGTTTCTGGTACGGTATCAAATATGACATAGTAGGCTATCATTGGTATTCTGATATGGAAAATGCTGCGCCTAACCCGCCCAACAATATACCTGATATTACTCAGAAATTATCGAGCCTGTTTCCCAATAAGCCCATCTGGATAACAGAATTTAATTACCGGTACAAAACCACACGCACTACCGCAGAGAACGAAGCGGCACAAAGGGATTTCATTAACAGTTTTGTAAAAAAATGCAGCGCAAATCCGCAGGTTAAAGTGGCTATCGTATATGAACTGTTTGATGAGCCTTATAAAAGTGTTCAGGAGTCAACCTATGGTATTGCTAAATGGCTAACACCGTATACACTTTTCAAAAACAAACCTATAATTGATTACTTGCTTAAATAGCAAAAAAAAGCGGGCAGTTGGATCATTAACTGCCCGCTAATAAATAAGTTGAGAAAAATCACGTAAAAATTTCACTTTGGGCGCAACAATTGTGACACAAATTACGTACAATTATAAAAACCAGGAAATCAATTGATAATTTCACCCCCGGGAAGCTATTAATACCAAAATGAACCGACAAAGAAAAAGAGCCGAAACACTGATAAGGTGTCAAAAAAATGTAGCAATGTTACATCTTGTACGCGAGGAAAATGATACGCTGATGGAAATCAATGAGGCACTGGCGGGAACGGAAGAGATAGACCTGTTAAGATATTTCTACGGCCAAATTATAATTGCCGATGGTTTTACCACCAACCAGGCCGCAAAAGTGGAATTGGATTTCCTAAAGAGTTCTTTTGAAACACAAAAAATGAACTTTCATATTTACTTAGCATCGCTGCGCGATTTAAACAGCAGGCTATCGAGAGTAAAAGTAACTAACCATGGCCGTTACTCTGGTAATTGATGAACTACGTCGTCGGTTTTAAGATATAGCTTTATTGAATTAATCACTTTGCCTGGTGTTATATATTTCATACATATATTATCATCACACACAAGCTTTCCGCAACCTGTTTTTTGATTACATTCAACTTCGTAGTTTATAAGAGTTACCTGATCATCGTAAAAATTATAAGGATTCCAGATCACCTTATTTGCAGCACCGCTAAATAACACAAAAACCTTTCTTTTGCACATTGCAGCAATATGCGTAAAGCCCGAATCGAGGCCTAAAAAGACCTTGCAATTTTTTACAATATAGATTGACTGAAGGATATTGAATTTGCCAATGCAAACGTTCACATTCTCAACTGCATTCAATTGTTCTATTTCGCTTTCAGAGGCGTCGGCATGCGTGCCTAACACATATACAGGCAAATCAGTCGAAAGTTCCTTGATCACCTTTAAAAAGCTTTCAAACGGCCACTTCCTTGCCATAGCACCGGCTCCTAAATGTACTACCATAAAATCTGAAGAGAAATCATAACCTTCAACAATTTCAAACGGCAGATCATCATGGTGCCAATATGCTTCCAATTTGGTATCTGGCAGTTTCAAGTAGTTGAAAAGAGGATCTATTAAACCAGTTATATGGTCATTAAAGCCGTAAGGGAATACGATATCTAAAAGGCCCTCGCCCCCACCAACGTCATACCCGGCAAAAAGTTTATGTCTGGTAAAAGCCTTAATAAAAACGATATTTCTCAAGTCACCACGCACATCAACAATGAGATCGCTTTTTACAGTGCGAAGCTGCTTTATAAACTTTTTGTAAGAGGCACCGCCATTTCTGGCAAAGTATGGCGCATCAACCACTGTAACAGAATCTAAAAAATTCATCTTACTGGCGATGGAATAGTTTTGACTGCTTACAACAAGGTTGATCTTGTAGTTGGTAAGCGCCTTAAGCTTCTTTAATGCCGGAAGAAGCAATATCAAATCACCTATATGCGCTAATTGAGTAATAGTTATCTCCTTTATTTCGACGTTATGATGTTCTTTGGCTTTTCCCCTTAAAAAAAACAAAGCCTCATCAATAAATTTGATCAGGCGAATTTTTTTCGGACTTACGTTTGGGCTGAAACGATATCTTATACTTTTCATCTATTTGAGCTTTGAATAGGATCAATTAAGCCTCAGACACTTGATTTCGTATCTTTTCAATTATTCTGGTTGACGAATAGCCATCAACAAAGTCAATCGTTTGCACACTACCACCATTGATGATTACATCTTCTGCACCTACAATAAAATTGATGGCATAATCTGAACCCTTTACCAATACATCCGGCAGTAGAGAGGCTATGAGCTTTTGAGGCGTTAGCTCATCAAAAATAACCACGCCACTTACAAAAAACAACGCTGCCAATAAAGATGCTCTTGACTTTTGGTCGTTAATTGGTCGGTTACCTCCTTTTAAGCGCTTTACCGAATCATCTGAGTTAAGCCCTATTATTAATTTATGGCCCAGTTTTGCTGCTTTTGATAAATAAGTGATATGGCCTATATGCACCAGATCAAATATACCGTTAGTGAAAACGATTTTTTGTCCGGCCGCACGCCATTCATCTACCTGCAGTTTCATAGCAGCTGCATCATATAATTTACCATGCAAAAGCTCATCAAACGCTGTTTCCATTTATTTAAATAAAAAGGCCATCAACTGCTTTACATAGAATATGGCCAACCAAAATGTGCATTTCCTGGATGCGGGCTGTTACATTTGATGGGATAACAATAGTTATGTCGCAGGCGTCTTTCATTTTGCCGCCATCTTTACCGGTAAGCCCCAAGGTTTTACAACCTATCTTTTTTGCTGAATCGATAACATTAATAATGCTGGTGCTATTACCACTGGTTGAGATACCTATGAATAGATCGCCAGGTTGAGCTAAGGCTTCAAACTGCCTCGAAAACACTTGGTCATATCCATAGTCATTGGCAATTGCAGTTAGTGCCGAAGTATCGGTGCTGAGTGCGATGCCCGGTAAAGGTTTTCGCTCTGCTACAAAACGACCGGTTAATTCGGCGGCTATGTGCTGCGCGTCTGCCGCACTTCCACCATTACCCGCAAGCAAAACTTTGTTGCCGTTTTTTATAGTTTCAGTTATTAACAAGCAGGCATTCTCAATGTCTTGGCTCAGCTCGTCAATAACTTTTTGTATTGTATTGCGATGGTCTAATAATTCTTCTAAAACCATAATGTTGTGATAGTAGGTGTGTAGATAAATTAATTAGCAAGTTGCAACTTTTCGCGCTCGCTTAACTCGATATCATCAATAATTTCCTGGATAGTAGTTGTTGCACTACCAACGCGCCTTATAACGATAGACGCAGCATGATTGGATATTTCACAAGCATCCTGAAGATCAAAACCAAGTGAAAGAAAATAGGTGATAGTTGCCAATACAGTATCTCCGGCACCGGTTACATCAAAAACCTGCCTGGCTTTTACCGGTAAAGCTACGTAAGTGTTTTTGCTTAATATTACCATGCCCTCTTCAGATAAGGTAACGATCAGATATTTTACACCGGTTTGCTTAAAAATCACATTGGCGGCTTTAGTAAGGCTTTCAATAGAATTTATCGGGCCGGTTTTGGCAGCCAGCGCTAATTCATGCCTGTTTGGCTTTATAATGTAAGCTCCTTTATATTTTGTATAATCATCGCCTTTAGGATCTATCATCACTTTCTTTCCTGATGATTTGGCTACTGCAAGCAAACGTTGTGTTAATGATGGCGAGAACAAACCTTTATTGTAATCTGAGAAGATCACCATATCCATCTCTTTCATACAATCACCGGCTTTAGCCACCAGTTGATCTTCCAATTCATGGGGGAATGAGTGGACATGCTCCTTATCGAACCTGATCAACTGGTGACTACCGGCAAGAACCCGCGTTTTAACAGTTGTTAATCGCAGTTTATCTTTCAATACGCAATCTGATGAAACTCCTTCTTCAGAAAGCATAGTAAGGATTTGCCCGGCAGCATAATCATCTCCGATAGCGCTTCCTACGGTAACTTTTGCGCCAAATGATACCAGATTTTGTACCACATTCCCTGCCCCGCCAAGCGTTGCAGATTCTTCTCTAACGTTAACAACCGGCACAGGTGCCTCTGGCGATATACGTGTTGCACTACCGTTGATGTATTGATCAATCATCAGATCACCAATAACCATTATAGATGGTCTGGCCTTTGACAAGGCCAGATCTTTAATTTTGTTGATAAGCATAGGAGATTGTTTAGGTGAGGATTTTAATAAGCGTTTTCGTCGCCTTTTATAACCTGGAGAGCAGTCATGAACACGATTTTAAAATCAAGCCACATAGACCAGTTTTCAAGATACCAGATATCATGCTCAACCCTTTTTTGCATCAGCGATGGATCTTTCGTTTCGCCACGGTATCCTTTAACCTGTGCCCAACCGGTTATACCTGATTTTAGGAAGTGCCTTACCATATATTGGTTAATGATTTGGCTATATTCTTTGGTCATGGTTAATACGTGCGGGCGAGGGCCTACAGTGCTCATGTCTCCCAAGAAGACATTGAAAAACTGTGGTAATTCGTCTAAGCTGGTTTTGCGTAAGAACTTACCGATTTTTGTAATACGGTCATCATCTTTGGTAGCTTGTTTGAATCCTGAATGCATTTTCATGCTTCTGAATTTGTAGCACACAAATGGTTGATTGTTTTTACCGCTTCTTAGCTGTTTGAATAATATTGGCCCCGGGCTTTGCAATTTGATAATCAAACCGATGATAGGATACAACCAGCTTAGTATGAATATGATAACCAATGAGCTGAAAATGATATCGAACACGCGTTTTTTAAACCTGTTCTCAATCTCTTCTAACGGCTCATTACGATGGCTTAACACCGCAAAATCGCCCATATAACTTACTTTCAAATAGTTAGCGACAGAATTTGAAGTATCCGGAACCAGCTTTAACCGCATACAGTGTTTCTCTGCTTCAAACTGAAGCAATTGAAACTCTTTCATACGATCTGCAGATAACGAAACATAAATATCTTTAATACCGCTACCCGATGCAGATTGGATCTGCTCAACAATTGATGGTAATACATTACCTGTTGCATCCAGGTATGATGTATCTTCCTGGTGTAAGAAACCCTCAAATGCAAAGTGGTTATCAGAGTCTTTGAAGAAACCGGCTAAACGCAAAGCCATGTCGTTAGATCCTATTACAGCTACAGGCTTGGTTATTCTGAAGTATTTTTTCAGAACGTTTTCGCCCATAGTGTATAACAGTCTGTTTACGATTATCCCCGCCATCATTATAAAGTAGAACAGCAGTAGAAAATCAACCGCTACTTTACCAGAGTCTGATAACAAAACATATGGGAAAAACAGCAGCGTGAAAAGAACGAAGCTTTTAGCTGTTAAACTATAAACCTGTTTTAAGCTGTGCACAAACTTGCGACTGTACAAACCAAAATAAAGCGCTGCTATAAGCCACAAATAGTTGGCTACAATTACTTGTATAACAGCATTGCCTGATTTTAAAGTTTGAAAATCATTTGCTATCAGATAAGACAGATTGATTGTTACTATGTCTGTGATTGACATAATAAAGTATACAAGATATAGGTAACGTGTTTTCATAGACCATTGGGGTATTAGAAACGTAGATTTGAATCCTTTTTATTCTGAGAATATAATAATGAAGTAGCCTTTTCATTTAGAACTTCATTATGATGCTCACATTTTATTTTCAATGTGAGCATCAAGAACTGCTTATTACAAATATCCGATAAATAGAGGGGGGATTTTTCTGACTTTCGTTTATGGGACGAATATGTAAAAAGGTGTGAATTTACTACCCACTGTAGGTTACACAGCCTCTTGGATGTGTGAATTTTTCACCAATTGCCTTCCTATACTGTTGTAATAGAAGCCACGCTCTGCCATTTTAGTCAGGCTATAAAGATTACGGCCATCGAAGATCGTTTTGTTCTTTAAGGCTTTCTCGATCCTGTTAAAATCAGGGTTGCGGAACACGCTCCATTCTGTTACGATCAACAGTGCATCAGCGCCGTTAAGCACTTCGTACTGGTCTTCGCCATAAGATATTTTATCGCCGATCAGGTTCTTTACATTCTGCATTCCTTCCGGGTCATACGCTGTCACTTTAGCGCCCGCTGCTACCAATGCATCAATGATATACAATGCCGGTGCTTCGCGGATATCATCGGTTTCAGGTTTAAAGGAAAGACCCCATAAAGCAAATACTTTTCCTGTAAGATCTTCACCAAACACGCTTTTTACTTTATCAACCAATACTGTTTTTTGAGCAGCGTTTACCTGCATTACCGATTTAAGAATTTTGAAATCGTACTCGTTGCTTTCTGCTGCTTTTTCAAGCGCCTGTACATCCTTAGGGAAACAGCTACCGCCATATCCAATGCCCGGGAACAAGAATCTTTTACCGATACGATCATCTGCGCCAATACCCAAACGCACCATATCAACATCTGCTTCCAGTTTTTCGCACAGATTAGCTACTTCATTCATGAATGATATTTTAGTAGCCAGGAATGAGTTAGCAGCATATTTTGTTAACTCTGCCGAACGCTCATCCATAAAGATGATAGGGTTACCTTGTCTTACGTATGGTGCATAAAGCTCAGTAAATAACTTACGTGCTTTCTCATCCATAGTACCTATCACTATCCTGTCTGGTTTCATAAAGTCTTCTACGGCAACACCTTCTCTTAAAAATTCAGGGTTTGATGCCACAGCTACTTTAACATCGGTTTCGCGTTCAAAGATCGCTCTAACCTTATCTGCAGTACCTACAGGTACAGTTGATTTAGTAACAATTACTTTGTATGATGTGATAAGGCGTGCAATGTCTGCTGATGCACCTAAAACGTAGCTTAAGTCTGCAGCGCCATCACCACCCGGAGGCGTTGGTAAAGCAAGGAAAATGATCTCAGCATCTTCAATGGCTTCAGCTAAGTTTTTTGTAAAGAACAAGCGTTCTTCAATAATATTACGTTGAAAAAGGGTTTCAATACCAGGTTCATAAATTGGCACCTGCCCTTGTTGCATCATTTTTACTTTCTGCTCATTGATATCAACGCAGGTTACTATATTACCGGTCTCAGCTAAACAAGTACCGGTTACAAGGCCAACATAGCCTGTTCCTATTACAGCTATTTTCATAAATTTTAAATAGATTGATTTGTGATTTGATTAATTTGATTATTGGCGGGCAGCAGGTTTCCCCATGCCAACGCGTAGTTTCTCGCGTGCAGTTATTACTGATAAATAATATCTAATGTAAAAGACAAGCACTTTCTGCGACATGCGCAATCCTTTGCCTTTTGCAATTATTAATTTTATGCTTTTTACCGGGGGGCGCAGGTCATACAAAAACTGTGTTACAAGCTTCAGGCCGGTCATTTTGTTAAACCCCGCCTGGCCGCCTCCTACCCTTTTTGCTTTCCTGATCAGCTCATTCAAGTGATAGCGTGCTGGGTGGTTAACTATAACGTCTTCAGCATATTTTATCTCGTGGCCAGCATTTCTGGCTCTTACAGACCATTCGTAGTCACCACCAGAAAGCAAATTATCTTTAAATGGGCCTACTTCGTCAAAAACGTGTTTGTAGCTAAACATGTTAGCGGTAACGCCAGAACCATCCTGTTCTACATAGATGTCCTGATTAAAAGCGAATATCTTTTCGTAAAGCTCTGCTTTTGTAAGCTTTTCTGATTTAAAATACAGTCTTATCCTGCCTGCGATACGATCGAAACCGGGGTTTTTCTCAAAGGCATCTACAGCATTCTTTATCCAGTCCTCATCAGGTATACAATCTGAATCGGTAAAGCCGAGTATGGTGCCTGTGGCTTGGGTGATACCCAAGTTACGGGCTGCGTATGAGCCGGGTTTCTCTTCGGTGATAATTCTGCAGTTAGATGGAACTTCCACTGTGTCGGGCACAGTATCTCCCACATAATTGTTTACAACAATAATTTCAAAAGAATCCCGAGGGTAACTTTGTTTCGAAAGTGAATTAAGGCAAAAAGACAGCCGGCCCCAATCTTTAAATGTGGGGATGATAATAGTAACGGTTTTAGTTTGCATAGATGTATTCAGCGTGTATTAAAACAAAGGAGATTGATTTGGATGTTAATTAGATATTTAGAGCGTTGCGCACCCTTTTAAGGTAGTGATGTGCTTTGATCCTGATAGTGGTTTCGAGGCCAACTGTCAGATCCTGGCTTTTAAGATAATTAGCGCAGAACTCCGGAATTTTATCAGAATTTGATATCAATTCATTATAAATGTATTTATCAATTGCTGTATTTAATTGAGGGCTTAAAATGCCCTTAGCTTTTAATTCTTCTTTAATGGCAACCCGCAGCTTAAGTCTGTTTCCAATTATTTTTTCAAACTTTTCTTTATTGGTGCTTTTAGAAACAGAGTTTTGGGAAAAATGAACTATAGTATCCAGGTGATGATCGACTATAACAACTGCCGATTTTTTAATTAACCGGAACAGCAGATCATATTCTTGCGACGATGATATCCGCTCGTCCCACCCTCCTACTTCTACCAGGGCATCTTTACGCCAAAGGTTAGAGCTTGTGATACCCAGATTAGATGTTATGAGTCCTTTCCAAACGTCTTCATCAACCTGCCTTTCTATATCAAAAGACTTTTTGGGTGTGTTATATTTTAAAAGTGATGCCCCTGCAACAACGTCGGCGCCGGCAAGTTCAGCGGCATTGAGCTGTGTAGATATTTTATCGATGAGCAATTCGTCATCAGCATCTAAAAATTGGATCCACTCTCCTTTCGCCATCTTTAGCCCGCAATTACGGGCAGCCGGTGCGCCGGGTGTAAACTCGATCAGAACGCTTATAAGTTGCGGATATAAAGAGCGGTACTTTTGTAAAACACGTAGAGTATTATCAGTCGAATTATTTTCTACCAGGATTATCTCAACATCCTTATAAGACTGAGCCATCACGCTTTTGATAGCTCTATCTATAAAACCGGCGCAATTATGGCAGGGAATGATAACTGAAACCATTGTGTAAAATGCTATTGTTTATTTTTGAAACTTGTAAGCAGTAATTTCAACTCAGAACGCATCATCATCCATATAATACCGCCATAAACCGCACAAAGTATTACGCCCGAGATGATGTAATTGACACCCACCAATTTTAAAGCATACGTTATAGCAGCTGCAGCGATTGAAGCAACTAAAGGTGCCTTTATAGCAGAAACCAACTCACCAACCGTTATCCTTACCGGAATAAGGAAATAGAAAGTGTATTGTGCAACTGCCACAAGTAAAAACTTATTGATAAGAATTGCCCATGCAGCCCCCACCAAACCAAAGTTGTAAATACCAATTGCCAATGAGGGTAAGAAAATGGCTGCTTTTAAGATCTGTTGCTTCATTTCCATCCCGGGATAACCTAAACCACGCAATAAAGCTGTATTACCGCTCACCATAATGTGTAGCATTACCGAAACAGCTAATATTTGTAAAGGCAATACCGTTTGTTCCCATTTGGTACCAAATATATGTGTAACGAAATCTCCTCCATCTACAACAAAGTAGATCATCACCGGGAAAACGAACAGGCAATTGAATAATACTACTTTAAGATAGTATCGCTTCAAAGCCTCAAAATCGTTTTGACGCCTGCCATACATCGGGTACATTACACTATTGATAACAGACATCAGCCTGCTACGGAATGTATCTGTAAGGACGAATGCCAGTGTGTATAAACCTAATGACGAAGCACCCAAAAGTTTACCTATCAACAAATAGTCGATGTTGTTATACAGGTAGTTAAGAACGTTTGAGCCGGTGGCATACGCGCCGAAACTAAAAACATCGTTAAAAGCTTTCTTATCTATCTTGAATGATGGCTTCCACTTAGTAGCATTAAAAAATAAGGGCATCTCAAAAAACACGTTTGATACGGTGTTAAAAACAAGTGCCCAAACACCTGCTCCGTATAACGCAAGTATAAGCGCAATCACTCCTGATAGGATATTTGATGTGTTATCAATAAAGGCAAGCTTTCTGAAATTCATCGCTTTAGACAACTGCGCTTTGTGAACGAGGTTAACAGGGCTAAACAAAATCCCTATGCTTAAAACCGGTACAATCGTGCGCAGGAGTGGTTCGTGATAAAAGTTTGCTGCTATTGGCGCTACAGCCAGGCTCATTATTGCAAATAATAATACCGACCAAATAACTCCTGTGGTGAAGGCTGTTGAATAATGCTCAGGCCTTAAATCCTCTTTTTTGCGCTGCACAAGCGCTGCGCCTACGCCTAAGTCATTTAAAACCTGTACAAAACCTGTAAAGACAGCTGCCATACCCACCAAACCAAACTGATTTGGGAAAAGCAACTTGGCAAGAATGAGTTTAAGTACGAAAGAGAAGGATTGATTAACTGCTAATTGGATTAGTGTCCAAAATATGCCGGACACAACTAACTTTTTATCACTTTTTACGGCCGTGGGCTCCACTATTTCGCTCATATTTTAATTTGGTAGACGGTTTTTAGTACTGGAATTAAAAAAATGTTTTAATTTTTTTAATTTTTTTTGCTGGGTCGCTAATGATTTACAACTTATTGAATTTGTACAAGTTAAGAACGAGATATAAACTATTTTGGTAAGTTAAAATCAGTTTGTTTAAGTTTTTATGAAGATGGATTATATATTGTTGTGCAACATTCCGGTTACATAGGGCGTTAGAGGTGCATTATTAATTGATGATCTCCCCCTTATGATTAAACTATTCTTCAGGCAATTTGCCATTGTGATTGGTGCGAGCAGTTTATTATTCACTGCGTGTAAAAAGGAAACGACAGATACTGTAGAACCTATCAAATTATCTGCTTCAGCAGATTCAATAATGGCCGCAACAACCTCAAGTACATCTTTGTTAGCCGGTTCAAGCCTTCAGTTAGGAATTAACGGTCACCCGCTTGGCGACAAGCCATATTTAGCAGTATCAGCAACTAAGCAAATCAGTATGCTTAATAATATGAACATGACCTGGTATCGTGTTGACATGCTTTCGCAGGCAGATGGAACTATAACCGTCCCTACTTTATTAGATCCTTTGCTTAGCGCCGCAGCTGCCGGTAATGTTAAAATTTTACCGATGCTTAACCCGAGGACCTTAGATTATAATGATTCTGAAGCTAACTCTTATAAAAAAGGCAAAACACTTGGAGCAAATTTTGCATCTAAATATGCTAAATACTTTACTTACTATGAGTTGGGTAACGATCTTGATCTAAGAGTACTTTTACCTAATACAACCGGTCAAAGTCAGGCTCATTATGATCGTAAAAAATTCAACACCCTGGCGGCCTATTTAAAAGGCATGGACGAAGGACTGAAATCTAAAGACGCTGACGCTAAAACTATGATATCTGCCGGTTGGCTACATTATGGTTTTTTAAGAATGTGCGACTGGTATGGTGTTAAGTTTGACGTTGTTGCTTACCACTGGTATTCCGATATGGAAGCAGCAGCGCCTAAATCGCCAAACAACATTCCTGATATCACTAAAAAACTTGGAAGCCTTTTTCCAAAAAAACCTATCTGGTTTACCGAGTTTAATTACCGTTATAAATCATCAAGTACTACTAACGAGTCGGATCAGCAAACTTTTGTAAAAAACTTTATTAATAAATGTAAAGCTAATGCCCAGGTTAAAGTTGCTATTGTATATGAGCTATTTGATGAACCTGCCAAAACCGGCGCTGAAGCAAGTTATGGAATTATGAAGTGGGCCACCCAATTTACCGTTTGGAAAAACAAATTAGTTGCATCCCTTTTAGGAAATTAATCTGTTTTAGTAAGTAAAGCAGGAAAATTTCCTGCTTTACTATATTCAGGTTTATAATTGGAGGTTAGTTTTTTATAAACTTTAATATGATCATTAACATAGCGATCTGCCGAAAATTTGCCCGTATCGTTTAAACAATTGGCGCTTTTCACAGCAATCTGGTCTTTGTTATCTAAAATCTCGTGGATCGCCTTTGTTAGATTACCTGCTTCCGGGGTGAACAACCACGAGGTTTGGTCATCATACAATTCTTTTAAACCGCCTCTGTCAGATTGGCAAACAGGCACATTAAATGACAACGATTCGATCACTATCCGTCCAAATGGTTCGTTCCACAATGCCGGTACAAGTAACACATCAATAGCTGTGTAAAAATCTGCAGGCTTTGCCACACCTAAGAAAGTATGATCAATACCTTTAAGTTTCGATTTTAGTTCTTCTACAAAATCTATATCCCCATTGCCTGCTAAGGTTACACTGAATCGTGATTTTTGATCTTCGGTTAGTTGAGAAAGTTCGTTAACCATATACTCAACGCCTTTATCCTTTGCAATGCGGCCTATATAGCCAAAACGTATTTTATCACCCAGTGGCTTGGCTTCTTCAAGTTTTTTAGTGTCAACAGCGTTATAAATGAGTGTGCTCTTTTCACTTGATATAGGCACATAACTTTTATATTTCTTGAGGATAAAATCGCTGATGCCAATAAACAGATCCGGGTATTTGAAAAAGTTCCTTTTTACAGTGTGCGTTACTTTGCAGGCAGTACACAATTTGTCGCAATTTTGTTGCCCGCTATTAAACATGTTGCACTTAAAGCATAACATGTAATAATCTCGCATTGAGTGTACCAACGGTATGCGTTGCGATTTAACTGTTAGCCACAAAAACGGAGAAAAGCCCTGTACATTATTGGTGTGTACAACATTTGGCTTTAATCTTTTCAGGATCGATCTGATTTGAAAATGGTAAAACGGGTTGCATGAGTCTATCATGTGCCAAAACATTTTCAAAACAACAGGTACGCTGCCCTTTTTGTAACTGTTAAAGATATTCCGTTGCTTTAAGCTTATTACAATTACACCGTTTACCCTGTATATTTTAGTTTCTTTGCCTGTTGTTAGCACAAAGATCTGATGACCGGCTTTTACAAGGCCTTCTGCCAACAGTTTTACAGAAATTTCCGCACCACCATCAAAAGCCGGGAAATAATAAGTATTGGTTATCAGTAATCTCATATAGCCACTTTACCTGCTTTTGCACGTCCAATAACCCTTACTTCTTGCTGCTCGTTTTTAAGATTATACTTATTAACAACAAATGATCTTATCTTATTTACAAATGCTGTTTCATCAAATGTTTCAGCATGTGCGCGGATAAATTGAGGGTCAAAATTTAATTCCTCAAAATCTGCTATAGCACCTTTCAAAGATGATGTTGTTTGCTCATCAAAAAAAACCGCTGTTGCTTTTGAGGCGTCATTTGTGTACGGGATCATGGTTTCTAAAACACCACCCTTGCCAAAAGCAATAACCGGACGACCAGATGCAGCAGCTTCTAACGGCGTGATACCATAATCTTCTAACTGAGGGAAAATCAACGCTTTGCAATTAGCATAAGTATCTGCAAGTTCAGTTGCGCTTAAGCGGTTAAGGAAAGTGATATTATCACCAGCCATGCTTTTCAGCTCTTTTTCCCTGGTGCCTTTACCCACAATTACCAGTTTTTTATCCGGCATTTGGTTGAAGGCTTCAAT
>JAESTD010000310.1 GCA_016763755.1 Mucilaginibacter sp. | reverse complement strand
CACCACAAACGGGTATCACTTACAGGTGGTACAGTTCATCAACATCAACTGTGGTGTTGTTTACCGGTGCTACGTATGTTACCGATCCTATCAGTGTCAATACTAACTTCTATGTGGCAGCTTACAATGCCACAGGTTGCAGCAGCAGTAACCGTACCTTAGTACAGGTGGTCGCACAGGCAGCCCCTGTCGCTCCGGTAGTGGCAAATGGTAGTCCGGTTTCAACCTGCGCAAATGCAAGTGCAACGCTAACAGTTACTAATGCCCAGGCGGGTTATACCTATAATTTCTATACAGTGGCAACGGGCGGCACACCTGCATTTACAGGCACCAGCTATGTTACACCAAGCCTTACTGCCACTACGCACTATTACGTAGAGGCTGTTAACAGCACCGGTTGTACATCAAATTCACGTACAGATGTAACCGTAACTGTTAATCAGGTGCCAGCTGCACCGGTTGCAAGCGCTACAGGTACGCAGATCTGTGCAAATAATACAACCACACTTACCGCAACCGGCGATCCTGGTGCTTCTCTGAAGTGGTATACTGCAGCAACAGGTGGCACTGCATTGTTTACGGGCGCTACCTTTACCACTCCTGTGCTTACCGCTAACACAACCTATTATGTAGAAGCAGTAGGTGCGGCAGGGTGTGCATCACTAACACGTACACCGGTAGCGGTGACAGTGAGCGCAATACCTGCTAACCCTGTGGTAACATCGGCAAGCGTGCCGGTTTGTATAGGCAGCAGCGCAACTTTAAGCGTATCATCTCCACAGGCTGGTATTATTTACAGATGGTACAGTTCATCAACATCAACTGTGGTGTTGTTTACCGGTGCTAATTATGTAACTGATCCTATCAATGCCAATACCAACTTCTATGTAGCAGCATATAATGGTACAGATTGCAGTAGCACCAATCGCACCATGGTACAGGTGGTTGCACAACCGGCTCCGGCCGCTCCGGTAGTTGCAAATGGCAATCCTGTTTCAACTTGTGCGGGCAGCAATGCAACCCTTACCGTAACCAATCCGCAGGCGGGGTACACCTATAAGTTCTACACAGTAGCATTAGGTGGTTCATCAGTGTTTACCGGAACAAGTTATGTTACGCCTAATTTATCGGCAACAACTACTTATTATGTAGAGGCGATAAACAGCACGGGCTGTCCATCTGCAGCACGTACTACGGTAACTGTTACGGTTAACCAGGTACCCGCCGTGCCGGTAGTAACTAACGCAGGCGCACAAATATGCCCTAACAACAGCACTACGCTTACCGCAACAACTGCCGGCGGTAATACCTTAAGATGGTACGCGGCTGCAACCGGCGGTACGGCATTATTTACAGGTGCCAGCTTTACCACACCGGTATTAACTGCAAGCACTACTTACTATGTAGAAGCAATTAACCCAGGCGGTTGTACATCCGCAACACGCGCTGCGGTTACGGTAAAAGTGCTGAGCGCACTGGCTGCACCGGTTGTAACCGTACAAACCACAACTGCATCAAGCATAACATTCGCATATGCTCCGGTGCCTGATGCAACAGGTTATGAAGTAAGTACCGATAACGGTTCAACCTTTATCACGCCAAGCTCAGGCACTAACGGATTAACCCATACCATCGGTGGTCTTAATCCTAATCAATCGGTAACCATTATAGTGCGCGCTTTGGGTAACAGCAGTTGCCAGCTAAGCGCAAACTCTAACGCCATTACAGGTATAAGTGCCAATCCGTTCGGCGATGGCATATTCGTACCTAATGCCTTTACACCTAATGGCGATGGTAATAACGACATGCTGTATGTGTATGGTACCAACATTAAGAGCCTAACCTTCGCGGTGTATAACCAGTGGGGCGAGCAGCAATTCCGCACTACCAATAAGTCTGCAGGCTGGGATGGTACTTACAAAGGCACAGCACAGCCGGTTGGTGTGTATGTGTACTACGTTGATGTGACGCTCAACAGCGGGCAGGTAGTGAGAAAGAAGGGTACCGTAACACTTATCAGATAACCTATTAAATCTATTAGCATGAAAAACAAGATAATAATAATGATAGCGGTGCTGCTCCAGGTGGGAGCAGCCAACCGCCTATTGGCACAAATAGATCCGCATTTTTCGCAATATTATGCTTATCCCATTTATCTGAATCCTGCACTAACCGGGGTATTTAATGGTGATGCAAGGGTTACCGGTAATTTTAAAAACCAATATGCCAGCATCAATAATGCTTACCAAACCGGTGCCGTATCAGCTGATTTTAGGCCGACGGATAGGGTAGGCCTCGGTATCAATATCCTTAACCAGGCGGCCGGCGATATCGGGTATAACTATTTTTCGGCATACGGCTCATTTGCTTATAACATCGCCATCTCAAACGATGGCTACAAAAAAGTAAGCTTTGGGGTACAGGCGGGTGTTATCAATCGTTTTTTTGATGCCACAAAGGCCCAGTACGGCAGCCAGTTCAATCCATCGAGCGGTTTTGACCCGAGCCTGCCAAGTAATGAGAATTTCCTGAACACCAATGCAACCATATTTGATGCAGGCGCAGGTGTGTTCTATTACGATGGCAATCCATCAAGCAATGCCAATTTCTTTGGTGGTGTAGCGGTATCGCACCTGGCACGGTCAAAAGACCCTTTGGCTATGGCCTCAAACACCAGCACGGCTGCCCGTTTGCCTATGCGCTACACTGCCCATGCCGGTATCCGCCTAAAGGTTAACGAAAGTTTTGACCTTGTGCCGCACGCGGTGTACATCAAACAGCAAAAAGCCGACGAAAAGGCCTTAGGCGCTTACAGCGAACTAAAAGTGGATGCCGACAAAGGTTTGATACTGGGCGCCATGTACCGCTTTAATGATGCTGCGGTAGCCAACGTAGGTTATCATTTTAACAACCTCATTATTGGCGCCAGCTATGATTTTAATACTACACAAACCCGTTCGGCATTTGGGCAGGGGGGGATGGAGTTATCTATCAGCTACGTATTTCGCAGGCGGGTGCAGGAGCCCGAACCAATTTGCCCAAGGCTATAAACTTATCACTCATGAGGACTTTATTAACCATATTATTATTAACAGCCGTTATTGCCCCGGCCTATGCGCAGTATAGCAAGGATAATCCGCGCGCGCTGGCCGACAAAGCCTTTGCCAACAAAGATTATTACGAAGCGGCTTACTATTACCGTAAGGCAGCAGAGGGGCTAAGTCTGATCACGCAGCAATCTATACCATATAGTGGCGGTGGCCAAACAGCCAAAGCTAAAGATGGTAAAGTAAGCGACAGGGTATATATCAGCTTTCAACTGGGCGAATCATACCGGGGATATGAAAACTATCTTGAGGCAGAGCCATGGTACTACCGTGTATTAGAAGAGGGTAACCAGGCACAATTTCCGCTTGCCCGGCTTTGGTACGGGGTATGCCTGCGGGCCAACCAGCATTTTGATGAGGCTATTAAACAGCTTACTGATTTTAACCTGGCTTACAAAGGCGACGCTAAATACCGCGCCATTGCCGATAAAGAGATCACTAACTGCCACTTTGCCAAAGAGCAAAATAAATACCCGCTGCTCATAGAGGTCACCAAACGTAAAGGCTCCTGGTTCTCTGATGGCTCTGATTATGCTATGTACCTGAAAGATGGTGTAAGCTATTTTACATCTTCGAGGTTTGCTAAGGACGAGAAAACACACGTTAACCGACTTTATACACTAAAAAATGATGGAAAAGGCCAGCCCGAGCAGGTAAAGTTTAAGGACGATGCAGGTATCAAAAACAAAGATCTTGAGTACGGCACGCCAGCCTTTACACCTGATGGGCAGCATCTGTATTTTACCCGTTGGTTTAAGGTAGGCAGCAAATCAACTTATGCTATTTACACCAGTCGTAAAGGTGCTGATGGCATTTGGGGGGCGCCTGAAAAACTGAATGCCAATGTGAATGCCGAGGGTTTTAACTCGATACAACCTTTTGTGACTGCAGATGGAAAGCAGCTGTACTTTGTATCTACCAAACCGGGTGGCCAGGGTGGTGATGATATCTGGGTGTCTGACCTGAATGACGATGGCAGTCCGATCAACTCAAACAACCTTGGTCCGATTATAAACACTAATCAAAATGAGCAGGCGCCTTACTATGATGTATTAAACAAGCATCTTATCTACAGTACCAAAGGTTTTACCGGCCTCGGTGGTTTCGATTTTTTTGATGCCTATAACAAAGATGGCATCTGGACAACCCCTGTGAACATGGGCTACCCTATGAACTCCGCTAAGGATGACCTGTATTACGTACCCGATCCGGCAGACGCCAATAAATTCTACATCAGTTCAGACCGTGAATCAGACTGTTGTTTGAATCTTTTTGAAGCCTTTGATAAACGCCACATACTTAGCGGCCTGGTTACCGACTGCGATACGCATAAGGCCCTGGATGGAGTGAAAGTGAGTTTTGTTGATTCGCTTAACAAGCAAACAAATCAGGCAATGGTGACCGCTAAATCGGCACGCTATAACTTCAATGTTAAAACCAGCAGGCCGTATAACCTGGTGCTCGAGAAAGAAGGCTACTTCTCTAAAGTGCTGCCCGCACCGGTTGCAGATAACAAAATGGTAGGCGATACCCTGTTCAATACCGAGATATGCCTGCAGGCATTTAAAGTTGATAAGCCTATTGTGATCAAAAACGTGCTGTACGATTATAATGAGGCCACCCTGCGCCCCGAATCCAAAATAGTACTTAACGAATTGGTCACCATCATGAATGATAATCCCAAAATAAAGATAGAACTGGCTGCCCATACTGACTCTAAAGGCAGGGATGTATATAACATGGCCTTATCACAGCGTCGCGCTCAATCGTGTGTGGACTATATAGTAGGGATGGGGATATCAGAAGATAGAATTTATGCTAAAGGTTACGGCGAAAGCCGCCCTGTAGCACCTAATACGCTGCCCGATGGTAAAGATAACCCCGATGGCAGGCAACTAAATAGACGTACTGAATTTACGGTGATAAAAGTAGAATAGAAAAAGAAAAGGAGAAAAAAACTATGAAAAACAATGCAATTATTTCAACCAGGCCAACGCTAAAAACCAAAGGGTTTTCAACACATCACATTGACATTTTTAACCTGATCCTGCTCGGTAAAACTAACCGGGAGATCAATTTGGTTTTGGGCTACACCAAACGCTCGCACGCTGTTGTAGACCATTCGCGCAAGGTGATGTATAAATTGCTTGCGCTTGAAGAATTATGCCGGAAAGATAACCAGGAAAGGATAGTGTACCCCCGTAATTACCAGTTTTGGTGGAAAAAACTATTAGACAAACACATGGAAATGTTGCTATCGGTAGCAATTGCTCCATGTTTTTATGACGAGAGATAAGTGCAGACGGCTGAATTAGTGTGTAAGCAACCTCGCTTTTGCGGGGTTGCTTGTTTAAAGCAGTAGGCATTTTAGGATAATGCTATAACTCCCCCGCTCTTTATAATTAAAAAGCCCCCGAACAATCGGGGGCTTTTTAATAAGATAATTATCTTGGATTATTACGCGAACGAACTTTTTCGGTGGCTAACTCAACTTTTTCGTTTGCGAAGTTTTTTGCCTTATTAAACCATTCAGGTGCTTTGTCGGTAAGATCATCAAGTACAGATCTGCCGTCTTCTTCTCTTTTCTGAGTTAGGTATTTAACACCTAAGCCAACCGCTGCACCTATTGCTATAAATTTTATTAAGCCCATGATACTTTATGTTTAAGTAAATGATAAACAGTAAAATGCAACTATGATGCCAAAATCGTCGTATACATTGAACATTGCTTACTGCATCGATCAGCCTTCGATGGATCAAGGTGATTTAGTACCTTGAGATTTGAATATATGAACAAAGTGGGTAACAAATTCAACAATACTCGCTATGGTTTATTGCCAGAGGGTTGTTAAAGAGGATTAATGGTACGTACAAATGATAATAGTTTGCACGGCCTGGTTTTTGCAGAAAAAAGAACGCTTATAAACTTAAATATACAATATACTATAAAGCTATGATCACTTCATTAGTAACCGGCGGTGCCGGATTTATCGGTTCGCACGTTGCAAGGCATTGTTTAGAGCTTGGTCATAAAGTTATCATACTCGATGACCTGAGCGGGGGCTTTGAGGACCATATCCCGGCAGGCGCCGAATTTGTTGAAGGTTCTATCAACGATGTTACTCTGTTAGAAAGCCTTTTTGAGAAACACAAGTTCGACTATGTTTATCACCTTGCAGCCTATGCTGCAGAAGGCCTTTCGCACTTTATACGCAGGTTTAATTATAATAACAACCTCATAGGTTCTGTGAATTTGATCAACCTCTCGGTATTGTATAAGGTTAAATGCTTTGTTTTTACATCATCAATAGCTGTTTATGGTGCAGGCCAGTTGCCAATGTTAGAGAGCATGGTACCACAACCAGAGGATCCTTACGGTGTAGCTAAATACGCTGTTGAGATGGACTTGAAAGCGGCAAACCACATGTTTGGTTTAAACTATGTGATCTTCCGCCCGCATAATGTCTACGGCGAGAACCAGAACATTGGTGATAAATACCGCAACGTTATCGGTATTTTTATGAACCAGATAATGCAGGAAAAACCGATGACCATTTTCGGTGACGGCGAGCAAACCCGTGCGTTCAGTTATATTGATGATGTTGCACCGCACATTGCCAATAGCGTTAACGTACCAGCTGCTTACAACGAAGTCTTTAACGTTGGTGCCGATAAACCATATACCGTGAACGAACTGGTGCAGGTAGTTTCAAAAGAACTGGGTGTTGAGCCAAAAGTTACCCACCTTGAGGCCCGTAAAGAAGTTTTGCATGCCCACAGCGATCACTCAAAAGCAGCCGGCGT
Organism: Mucilaginibacter sp.; assembly: GCA_016763755.1. Taxonomy (GTDB): domain Bacteria; phylum Bacteroidota; class Bacteroidia; order Sphingobacteriales; family Sphingobacteriaceae; genus Mucilaginibacter. The sequence continues at coordinate 406 of JAESTD010000310.1, read as the reverse complement.
ATTTGGCGCAAGCAAGAATGTTAGCTTACAGGAAGGTATCTCTAAAATGGCTGCCTGGGCAAAAGTAGTAGGCTCGCGCGCAAGTGCCGAGTTTGAGAATATTGAAATTGAAGAAAATTTGCCGCAAGGTTGGACCAAAAAAGAAAAGGCAATTAATTCGTAATCACTATCTGTTTTTCGCTAAACATTTATATTTTTGCGTCAAATAATTTAGCAATGGCATCATCAACTCAAAACGCAAATTCAGAAAAACATTACGTGGCTTTAATCTTAGCTGTAGCTATTGGTTTAGTAGGTGTTTTTATCCGTTTTGCCGATTTTAAACTTGCGTCAGCAACAGGTAACATCCTGATGGGTTTAGGTTCTATCTTAGTACTGAGAGCAGTATTTGCGATAATGAAGTAAG
>JAESTD010000309.1 GCA_016763755.1 Mucilaginibacter sp. | reverse complement strand
TTCTCGACCGGCTGCTGGCCGCGCCGGAGGAAGCGGAGCGCCGGGCCGCGCAGCTCGCACGGGCGGAATCCCGCCTTGACGACGCGCGCAATCACCTCGAAGCCGCGCTCGCGCTCAATCCGAGCTTCGACGATGCGCGCCTCGACCTGATCGAGCTGCTGCTTGCGCTCAACCAGATCGACGACGCGCGAGCCGAAACCGAACGCCTGTCGCCGCAGACCGTGCAAAGCGAGCCGCGCTACCAGGCGATCAAGACCCGTTTTCTCAAAGTTTTTCCATTCGCCGTCGGCATAATCAGCCACCAGCATATGATCAGAAAAAACTTTACCAAACGGAAGATTGTCAAAATCGGTCTCCGCTAAGCGCGACTGAGCCGTTTTAGTTATTTTGATATCCAGTGTATCTATCATGGCTGTAGAAATTTTATCAGAAAATGCCAAGATAGGAAATTTCAGGTAAAATTTTGAAGGATAACCTCGTTAACGCTGAGATTAAAACTCTAAACTGACAGCAGAATGACTAATAAAATAGGACGTTTAATGTGCAAACTGCCCACTCAAAACTGCAAACTGCCCCTAAAGTTCACTTACCACCTTATCTACCCAACCTTTGCCCCATTCGGCTATTTCCTGTGCGCTCCAAAGCGACGGATAAAAAATTCGTTTCTGAAAACGCGGAGGCAGGTATTTTTGCCAATTAGTACCGCCTGTGGCCTTAATTTCTTCGGGTTCGCGATGCAGGTACCGCACGGCAGACTTGTAGTGGCTCAGCGGCCAGTTAACATTTACATTGATATCCAACTGACGCAGTTGCTCCTCAAGAGCTCTGGTGTTTTCGCCTTTCTGTTTAAATTGCTGCAGCAGGTTGTTGAAGTTTGTAGTGGCTACTGATTTGCCCAGCTCAATGAAAGTTTTAGCGTATTTTTTCTCGAACTGATTTAGCGTCAATGTTTTTTTACCTGTCGATAATTCTGTAGCGCCATATTTCCAGTAGATCTGTTCAAATTGTTCCTCTACCGATGCATTGCGTAGCTCATCACGATGATCGGGTGCCACCAGGTTAATAAAATCCGTAGCGTGGATCTCTATCATACGGTACTGCCCGCTTTGGAAGCCGCTGGCCGGCAATAAGGACATCCTGAACTGCAAAAACTGCTCTTTCTCCATGCCATCTACCATTATTTCGAACGAATTGGTGAGCGCCTCAAAGTAGCGGTTGATGCGTTTTACGCGGGCAGTAAAGAAATCGATGGCAAGGTTTTCCGAGTCGGCTATTTGTTTGCACTCGTGCAACGAAAGCTTAAAATACAGCTCCGTTATTTGATGGTACATGATAAAGATCTCCTCATCCGGAAACTGCGTTTTAGGGCTTTGCAGGCTCAGCAGAGTATCCAGGTGAATGTAATCCCAATAGGTTAAAAAGTCGGCATGCAGTAAACCATCCAGGTAAGAGATCATGTCCTGGCCCATAGCATCGTACTTTTCCTGCAGCAGGTTTAATCTTTTTTCAATTTCGGGCGAGATACTCATGGGGCAAAGATAGAAAAGTCTGAAGCCTGAAGTAAAAAGTCAAAATTCAAAATGGAAGAACGATATCATTATAAGAGTTTGGTTTTTAATTTTGAATTTTTACTTTTGACTTAACACAAAAGGCAATGGTGTTCTGCCTATTTGAACCGCTGCAAAGCTGATGACGCCTACTCAAATGGATTTTTTATTTATTTGCTTGTAGGCTATGTTCAAAAATATCATCTCGAAACAGTTAAATCTATTCAATTATTTAATCCGCTGGACTATCATCAGCATCCCTGTGGCTGTTGCTATTGGGAGCGCGGTGGCGTTTTTTCTATGGTCGCTTAACTGGGCCATCCATTTCAGGTTCGGGCATACGTGGCTATTATATCTGCTGCCATTGGCCGGTGTTGTTATCCATTTGCTTTACAAATGGTACGGGCAGAGTGCCGAGCGGGGCAATAATCTCATTATCGATGAGATACACGAGCCCGGTGCAGGCGTACCCAAACGCATGGCTCCGCTTATCCTCGTCACTACCATAATCACACATTTGTTTGGTGGCTCGGCGGGGCGCGAGGGTACGGCAGTGCAGATAGGTGGTAGTCTGGCCAACCTCTTCGGTAGCTGGTTTAAATTGAATGAAGCTGATAAGAAACTCATATTAACTGCAGGTGTTGCGGCAGGTTTCGGGGCAGTTTTTGGAACGCCGCTAACGGGCACCATCTTCGCACTTGAAGTGATCGCCATCGGCCAGATCCAATACAATGCGTTGTTGCCTTGTTTAATTGCCGGTTTAGTAGGCGATGTTACGGTATCTGCCTGGGGTGTACATCACACTCTTTATTATATCGATATAGTAAATGTAGGCAGTGAATTTTACGGCCACCACCTACCCATTAGCTTTTTGCTACTGGCTAAAGTACTATTTGCCTCGACTTTGTTTGGACTTGTAGCGATGGCATTTGCAAAGGCTGTACATCTGGTAAAAAACATCTCGTTAAAACTCATCAAGATCAGTTGGCTAATCCCCGTGGCAGGTGGTTTAGTGATCATCGGCTTAACTTTCATCCTCGGCAAGCCGGACTATTTGAGTTTAGGTGTTGACGCGGAATATCCCCGTGCGGTTACCATCGTATCGGCCTTCCACCATGCCGGTGCCGATTTTTTTAGCTGGCTTTGGAAACTTATCTACACATCTGTAACCCTTGGCACTGGTTTTAAAGGCGGAGAGGTTACGCCATTATTTTATATAGGCTCCACATTGGGCAATACTCTTGCCGAATTGCTAAATGCCCCGGTAAGTCTTTTTGCTGCCCTCGGTTTTATAGCCGTTTTTGCAGGCGCTACCAATACCCCGCTGGCCTGTACACTCATGGGTATTGAACTCTTCGGCGGCGAGTATGCCTTGTTTTTCGCCATTGCCTGCTTTACGGCGTACTTCTTCAGCGGCGAGAGCGGTATATATTCCGCACAACGCACCAGCGTTACAAAATTTGATGGTTATTCTGGCCGGATGTTTTCTAAGTATAAGCCTTAATTATTTTTCATTGCTGTAGTTTTAGCGTTGTTGTAAAACATATCCCCCGCTGTTTGTTTTATAGATAGACAATCACAGAACCCTCAGCATCATGAAGATCAGCCGTATATTAATTGGGATAGATGATAGCAAGTACGCCGAATACGCTGCAAGCTATGGCTTTGATTTAGCCAAAACTTTTAATGCCCATGTAGGGCTGGTACACATTGTTGAGCCTGCCATTACACCGGAAAGCGGTAGCGGCGCTGATAATATTATGGGCATGCCCCTGGCAACTGCCGATTACAACGAAGCTACCCTGTTGGAGATACAAAAAGATCATGCCGAAAACATTATCAATCGCACAATCGAAAAATATGGCGAAGGATTAAAAATAACCCACTTCAATGAGTATGGTTCTACCGCAGACGGCATACTTCACAGCAGCGACGAGTTTAAAGCCGACCTGATCGTTGTAGGCACGCATAGCCGCTCTGGCATCGACAGGCTTTTAATGGGCAGCGTAGCAGAAACGATTATCCGCAATGCTAAAGTACCGGTAATGGTGGTGCCGATTAAAGAAACAGAATAAAAGGTTCGAAGTCAATCGCTGTTCAGAATTATGGCCTCACCTAAATCCTCTTCAAAGGAGAGGACTTTAAAAAAAGGTCACTCTGCCCTCTCCTCTGGATAGGCAGAGTGAGGCTTAAAGAGATTGCTTCGTCCCTCGCAAAGACGTGCAAAGATTAATACAGCAACCTGAACTTTATGGTATGCTCAATAGCTTTCAACTCGTTTAGCACCTGGGTATCGTAACCTGCATCAACATCGGTGATAACATAACCGATCTGCGGATTGGTTACCAGAAACTCGCCTACAATATTGATGTTATGATTAGCGAACACTTCGTTTATTTGCGCCAGTATTCCAGGTATATTTTTGTGGATGTGTATCAATCGGTGTGCGTTATTAATACGCGGTGGCTGCAGATCAGGAAAATTACAACTCATGTGGGTTTTACCCTCGTTCATGAAAGCGATAACGCGTTTAGGTATAAAGTCTGAGTTACGCGGGTTCTGCTTATAATCGTCAAAAATGATAATGCCTTTCTGACCAGCTGCCTCTGATAGCTTTTTGCTGGCCACTTTCCCAAAACAACCGATAACTTTTAAGCGGCCTGCGTGCTCTAATTGCTCGATGGTTGGCTGATGATTTTCATCGCATATCAATACACCGGCTTCTTCCAGGTATTTATCTTCTATGGTAGACTGATGGCGGATATTATACCCTTCACGTTTCATTTGTGTTAAGGCCTCATCATCAATATCACCCACTACCAAACATTTGATGCGGTTTTTAGGGTATGATATAGCACGCGGAAGTTTATTGATATACAGGAACTCATCAAAGCTTGGGGTGATATGGTCAGCCTTTTCTGCTACCGATTTACGTTCGATATTCTCGGTAAAGGCAAAAAATTTTTTGATCATCCCCGATTCCTTCAACTGGAAATCAGAGTAGCCATCGCCAATACCATAGATATCGCCTTGCAGATTAAGTTCTTTAAGCAGCTTAACCTTGCCGCCTTCCTGCGACAGTGGATTTTCTTTATCGTAACCTATGATGTTGCCTTCATCATCAAACACAAAAGTGTTGGCGTAGATATTCTCTTTTTTGATATGGTACTCTGTAACTACCGGGGTAATAAATTCTTTGAACCCGCCTGACACGATCAATACTTCGTCCTGGTGTTTTTTGAAGAAAACGGTATTGCGAGAGAATGAAGTCGATACTTTTTTCTTTAGATGACTGATCAGCATTTTCAGGTGCTCGCGGTTAGCACAAAGTAGTTTAACGCGCTCCTGCAAACTTTCGGTGAACGAGAGGCGGCCTTCCATCGATGCGTTAGTTAGGTCTTCAATCTGTTTGTAGATCCCCTCACGATCAGGATGGTTTTTTAGAGAAATACGGGCCAGTTCGTCCAGTGCCTCTACCTGTGTAAAGGTACTGTCGAAATCTATAATAAAGTATTGTTCAGTTTTTTCAGGCGGCGGTGTCATACCGCAAAAGTGCAATTTTTTTATTATCGCAGGTAAGGAATGTTTAATTAGTCTACCTTTTTTATAGAAGTTTGATTAAAACAAAATGAGCGACGCTTTTTATACCATCGCCCATTTTTAATTAAACAATTATTTAAAATAAATTCCCGCGTCAAGGTCTTCCGTTAGTGTAGGCCCTTTCGGTTCCCAGCCCAAAGTATCACTGGTTATCTGGTGTGATGTTGGGTTATCCAACGTAACGAAGTGTAACATCCAACCGAAGTGTTCGCCGGCTTCTTCCTTTGTTTTTGATACCACAGGGATATTCAAATGGCGACCAATGATCTCCGCAATCTCGCGCAGCGGAACGCCCTCTTCTGATGATGCGTGATAGTTGGCATTAGCAGCGGCTTTCTCCAAAGCCAAAACATAAAGCACAGCAGCATCCAGGCGATGAACACCTGTCCAGCGGTTAGTGCCATCGCCGACATAGGCAGCAACACCTTTTTCTTTTGCCAACCGCACCAGCATCGGTACAAAACCGTGATGGTCGCCCTCGCCATGTACGGATGGTGATAAGCGCACTACAGAAACGTTAATACCTTTTGCAGCCGCTGCACGGGCAGCCTCTTCGGTAGCTACACGCGGGAATTGATCTGAGGTAAATGCCGGCTGTTTATCTTCGGTAGCCAAACCATTACCTGAGAGCAGGGCTGTGCCCGAGGTGATAATGAACGGGCGTGAAGAACCCTCTAATACTGATACAATTGCTTCGATCACTTTACGGTCTAACTCGCAGCTGGCTTTAAAATTTGAAAAATCGTGGATAAAGCCGCAGTGGATAACCGCATCGCAAGCGGCAGCGCCGGCTTTAACGCTTTCCAGGTCCTCAAGCGAACCTTTATGAACTTCGGCACCGGCATCAATAATAGCCTGTGCTGATGCATCTGAACGGGCAAAGCCAAGCACATGGTGGCCTGCCTTCAATAATTCTTTTACAACGGCCGAACCAACAAAGCCCGACGCGCCGGTAACAAATACTCGCATAATTAATGTGTTATTTTATAAGTAAATTAATAACACAAATCTCTCCAAAACTGCAAGGCTAAAAGAGGACATTTGTCCCCGTTTTAAATTTAGCGCTTCACTTGTGCCTGGCGCACACGGGTTAAAGTTTTAAGGGATACGCCCAGGTATGATGCCACCATATGCAAAGGTATGCGGTTAAAAACATCGGGGTAATCTCGGATAAAATCATCGTAACGTTCCTCAACAGTGGCGCTCATGGTATTAAAAACACGTTCGCGCGTCATAGCCAAATTTTTAGCAATGATATTTTCGCTGTACGTTTTTAGTTGGGGAATAGCTATGGAGAGCTGTGTAAAATCGCGCTTCGTCCAAAGTAATAGTTCGGTATCTTCCAGGGCTTCGATGTAGTAAGCTGTTGGCGTGCCATGATTAAGGCTTTCCGGCTCGGTCATCCACTCATTTTCGGTAGCAAAATGCATGATATGTTCACTCCCGTCCTCGCGGGTGCGATAAAGGCGCACCATACCACTTAGGATAAACATTTTATGGCGGCATACATCGCCGGGCTGCAAAAGCATCTCTCTTCGGTGGGCTTTCTTCTCCAGCGCCATTGAATGCATGAGTTGGATATCCTCATCGTTGAGGTTAATGTTTCGTTTGATGTAAGTATTAAAATCGTCGGCCATTATTCAAACATAACGAAAATCGCCGCACAAATGTTGGCGCAAAATTATTACCTCTGGTTGATGCTGAGATAGATATATTTGCCCCATGAGCAACCCGCTGATCAGCTTTCTGCAACAGCACCGTTTCTTCTCCGCGGAAGAACAGGATGCTATTGACGCAGCTTTTGAGCACAGGCATTACAAAGAAGGTGAACAGCTCCTGAATACCGGCAGTATGTGCCGCGAGTTATTCTTTATCTGCAACGGTGTGCTCCGCATTATGGCCACCAACCAAAAGGGCGTTGAGCTTACTCATTTCTTTCTTAAAGAAGGCTCATTCTGCACCATTCTTTATAGTTTCGATAATGATGTAGCTGCTGACGAAGGCATCCAGGCGGCCTGTGATACGGAAGTGCTCGTTATCAGCAAAACCAAACTGACAAAACTCTATACAATAATTCCCGGCTTAAAAGAACTGATAGACCGCATTACCCAGGAGAAATTATTAGAAAAAATAAAGATCCGTAATGCATACCTGGGCGAAGAATCTGAAGCGCGGTACAACTTGTTTCTGAAACAGCAGCCCGATGTGGCAAGGCGCGTACCTTTAAAAGATATTGCCGGTTACCTGGGCATTACGCCACAATCCTTAAGCCGTATCCGCAAGAACGCGAAATAGGGAGTCACCATTCGTTTTTACCATATGTTAAGTGCCTTCGCCCCTCGCGAGGCTGAACTTTGTATCCATAAATTTTATAATAATGGGAAACACAGTAAACAACCTTAATGGCAAAAGAGTGATAATTTTAGGCGGCAGCACCGGCATCGGCTTTGCTACCGCACAACTCGCCGCACAGGAAGGCGCGGTGGTAGTTATCGTATCAAGCGATCAACAACGTATAGATAGCGCACTTAGTCAGCTACCCGCCAACGCAACAGGCTATGCGGTTGATCTTAGCATCCACCAAAACATCAGCTACTTTTTTGGCAGTATAGGCAAGTTTGACCACCTGGTGTACACCGCCGGCGAAAATCTGAAACTAAACATTATTGAAGAGACCGACATTGCGCAGGCACAACAGTTTTTCAATATCCGTTACTGGAGTGCATTTGCTGCGGTAAAGTATGGTGCCAAACACATTAATGCAGGCGGCTCTATTACGTTAACCAGCGGCAACGCAGGTGCAAGGCCGAGCGCCGGATGGGGTGTAGCATCAAGCATATGTGGTTGTACAGAAGGCTTTATGCGAGCCATGGCGGTTGAGCTGGCTCCTGTACGTGTAAACTGCGTTACGCCGGGCGTAGTAAAAACTAACCTTTGGGGCGGCATCCCCAAGGCTGACCGCGAGTCGTTATACACTAACATGTCAAAATCATTATTGGTTGGTCGTGTTGGCGAGGCTGAGGATATTGCCTTAACATATGTTTACCTAATGAAACAGCAATACGGCACCGGCCAAAGCCTTATTGTTGATGGCGGCGGGGTGTTGGTGTAAATACGCTATAGTCTTACTGAAGAATTTATGTACGCGTCATTGCGAGGTACGAAGCAATC
>JAESTD010000308.1 GCA_016763755.1 Mucilaginibacter sp. | reverse complement strand
TTTAATAAAACCGATAATAATATCATTGCAGGCTCTTTTTTGCATCAAAATAACAACGGTTTGCGTTTAAATATAAAAGCTTGAATAATACTATATGTTAAATAACCGAAATATACTTTGCATTAGCGGTACCGAATGGAACGGGAACTATATCAAAGCAGTGGTAGAGCTGATGAAAGTGCTTTCGGTAAACAACAAGATACTCTTTGTTGAGAATGCCTACACTTACAAAGATGCCTTGATGGGCGTAAATAATATAGACAAAATAGATTTCAAAAAAGTATTGGGCCTTAAAAGTCGCATCCGCGAGGTAAAAACCGAAGGTGGTGGCACAGTACATGTTCTTTTTCCACCGCTGGTTTTCCCCGTAAGTTTTTTGCCTGATGGCTCCCTTTATCGCTCACTGCTAAAATACAACGGATGGTTGCTAAAGCGCACGGTGCGGAAAGCGTTGAAACAGCTTAACATGACAGATGAGCTGATCAATTTCACCTCATTTAATCCCGGTATGGGGGCAATGACCGGCCGAAAGTTTAAAGAGAAAACGCTTATATACCATTGTTATGATGAGATAAAAGGTGCACATTCATGGCTCAGCCGACACGGTTTACGGCTTGAGGCTATATTTATGAAAATGGCTGATGCCGTTATTGTTACCTCGCAAGGTTTGTACGACAGTAAGAAAGACGAGGCTAAACAATGCTTCATTGTAAAAAATGCCGTTAAGGTTGATCTGTTCAAAAAAGGCTTTAAAGCCGAACCAGATAAATCAAAAACTATTGTGGGTTACGTAGGCACCATAGATGACCGCAGCAACTATGAGATACTTGAACATCTTTTCACTAATATGCCCGAAGCCGAATTTGTATTTGTGGGGCGTATATTGAGTGAGCGCGGCGTTACTATCCTCAAAAAATATCCTAATGTAAAAGTAGAAGGTGCCAAACGCCCCGAAGAACTGCCTGCTTATCTGCAAACTTTTAGCGTGGGTATCATCCCCTTTGTAAAGGATGACCTAACCAAAGGCATCTACCCTATGAAAATAAACGAATACCTGGCCGCAGGCCTGCCGGTAGTGAGCACCAATTTTGGCGATATAAGCGATTTTGCCAGCCTGGTAAAAATAACAGATGATAAAGAGGGTTTCCTTAACGCGGTAATTGCTGAAACTAAAGATGATAATGCCGACAAGCGCGCATCTCGTTTAAAAACTGCCGAAGGTAATACCTGGAACAAACGCGCCGAAGAATTGTCTGATGTTATTGAACGCGTTGAGGCGGGGCTCAAGCGTTAAGCATCAGGTTTCGCTACTCTCCAAAAAAATGCGTTATTTGGCTACTCTATGAATCCGTACGAACAGAAACGCCGTTGGAAATATTTTTTGCTTGCCTTTGCCGTGGTTATCGCCAGCGGCTCGGTGTTTTATACCAGTTACCTGGTAAAAAAAATAGCACAAAGCGAACGTACCCGCGCGCAGGTTTGGGCCATCAGCATGAAACAACTGGCCAATACCTATGACAATGATTTTCTTTCGTATGTTTTTGCTGTGCGCGATAGCCTGATCGTACCGGCCATCGTAACCAAAGCCAACGGCGAGATCCAAACAACACGCGGCCTCGATTCTACCCGTACTTATATCAAACTCGATCCCGAAGAAGCCAAACTGAGCAAGAAGCGTTACGACCCACAATACTTCCAGGACGAATTAGAGTATATGAAAAGCCAGCATGCGCCTTTTAAGATCACCATGCTTGGTCAAAACTTTCTGGTCTATTATAAGGACTCGGCACTGCTTACGCAGTTAAAAATGTTCCCGTACATCCAGCTATCGGTGATCGCTATATTTTTACTGGTGGCTTATACGGCCTTCAGCTCGTCACGGAAATCGGAGCAGAACCAGGTTTGGGTGGGTCTTGCCAAAGAAACTGCACACCAATTGGGTACCCCAATATCATCGTTGATGGCCTGGATAGAATTGATTAAAGAGAAATTCAATGCCGAAGATGATCCGCTGATGGGCGAGATGGAAAACGATGTAAAGCGACTGGAAATTGTTGCAGACCGTTTCTCGAAAATAGGCTCAAAACCGCAGTTAGAGGAACATTCTATCTACGCCGTGGTTAAAGAATTTGTTGATTATTTTAAAGTACGCGTAAGTAACCGCATTACCTTTGAGATGACAGGTAACCGCCGCTTAATTGCCGGACTCAATATCCCATTGTTTGACTGGGTATTGGAAAACCTCTTGAAGAATGCAGTAAACGCCATTGAAGGGCCGGGTACCATTAAAGTGCAGATAACGGGCAATAAACAAAAGAAACTAATATTTATTGATATAAGCGACACGGGTAAAGGTATCCCGAGATCAAAGTTCGACACCGTGTTTCAACCGGGTTATACTACACGTAAAAGAGGTTGGGGACTGGGTCTTTCGCTTACTAAACGTATTATCCAGAACTACCATAACGGGCAAATTTCTGTAAAGGACTCAGAGGTAGGAAAAGGTACCACATTCAGGATCGTTTTAAAAACCATGAGATATGATAAAGAGGCCAAAGTCTGATGATTATGCACCGTACGCCGCTAATTATGTAAATCTTGTACCGCAAGGGGAAGATGTTTTGCAAATTCTTGCAGATAACCAGCAGTCGACATTTAACCTGTTCAGTAAACTTACCAACGGGCAGGCCATGTATGCCTACGCAGAAGGTAAATGGACTTTAAAAGAGGTGTTGGGGCACATGATAGATACCGAGCGGGTTTTCTCTTTCCGGGCCTTTGTTTTCTCGCGGGAGGACATCTCTTTGCCGGGCTTTGACCAGGATACGTACGTAAACAGTACTAATTACAACAGCCGTACTATCCAAGACCTCGCTAACGAATTTAAAGCCGTCCGAGAATCAACATTATATCTGTATCGCTCATTTAGCGATGAACAATTAAACCGCTCGGGCGTAGCCAGCGGCGCACTGGTAAAAGTTGCCGCACTGATATACATGACAGCTGGGCACGAGCTTTACCATCTGAAAGCTGTAAGAGAAAAATATATGCAATAAGAAAGGGGTGCAAATTCCACCCCTTTGTTATTTATCGCTTTTATCGCTGTTATTGTTTCTCGTCTTTATTATTTTGATAAAGCTCTTTCTTCTCAATAGTATAAGAGATCACCAGACCGATGCCACCAAATACCGCCACTAAGCCAAAGTAGATAGCTTCGTTGTCCTCTGCATTTCTAAATACGGTTTGGTCTAATAAGTAGGCTAAAAATAAGCCTAAACCTGCGCCTATTAAAAGCAAGCCCCATTTTAGATTTTGCCAGGGCGCTGGTTGTGGTTTGTAATTGCGTGGATCCATTCCTCGCTCAATCATCGCCATACGTTCACGGTTTCTGATGTAAAAGATCCCAAAGATCATTGCGAAAAGGCCAAGCGGGATTAAAATTGGTATTAAAATTTCTGCGTCCATGATATTGTATTTTTAAATGTGTTGTTGTTATTGCGTTGCACCACCATGGTGTATTTGAAAGCTATGACCACATCATTTTTAAACAGGTTACACTTGTTGTAAAAATATTTTTGAACTATACATTTCCCTCCTTGGGGAGGGGTGCGGCTGCCCTTGCGTAAAGGCAGGAAGGGTTTAATGAACTATACAATAGCAGAAACCCCTCCCTACACCCTCCCAAGGGAGGGAATCGCACCGGCCTATGCCTTTAATTAAGTACGCGCTGTAGTATGCAATATCACATACTCCTATTAATAATGTAAATTAGCATGTAACCTCAATCGTGCAGGTGTAGTCAGAGATAATATAATATGCAAAGCAAGCTTTCTGACATAGAACTGATCCAGCAAACCCTTGGCGGCAACCAATCGGCTTATGCCGACCTGATCAAACGCCACCAGCGATTTGTATTTACCCTTGCATTGCGTTTTACCAAAAACCGCGAGGATGCAGAAGAAGTTGCGCAAGATTGCTTTGTGAAAGCCTACCGATCCTTAAGCTCGTTTCAGCAGCAGTCTAAGTTCAGCACGTGGTTATACAGTATCGTATATACTACTGCCATGACTTTTCTGCGGAAGAAACGGATAGATACATCATCTATAGACGATGAAGAAACCTATTTGCAATTAGAAAACAAACCCGGCAGTTTTGATGAGAATAATGTTGAGAACAAATCGCGCTCATATTATCTGAATCAGGCCATTGGGCAATTATTGCCTGATGATGCAGCCATTATCACTATGTTTTACAAAGGTGAACAATCACTTGAAGAAATAGCCCAGGTAATGGGTATTGAAGCTAACACCGTAAAGGTAAAATTATTTAGAGCGCGCCAACGTTTGAAAGAAAAGCTGGAGCGCAATTTAAGACACGAAGTTAAAGAACTGATATGAACAGCATTGAAGAAAAACTTTGGAACTACATTGATGGCGCGTGCCCGCCTGAAGAGCAGCAAGCCATCGAGCAACTTATTGCTACCGACGAGGTATACCGCAACAAATACAATGAATTGTTGCAGCTTAACAATGAGTTTGCGGTAATGGAGATTGACGAACCACCTATGGCTTTCACATATAACGTAATGCAAACCATTCGTGCTGAGCACGGTTTACAACCATCAAAGTCGCGCATTGACGGGCGGATTATCTGGGGGATAGCAGCTTTCTTTATTATAACGATAGCCGCGTTACTCATTTATGCGTTTAGTACTGTAAACTGGTCAAACGCAACTCATGTAAACAATACAATCAAGATTGACACCAACAAGTTTACGGGGGTCTTTTCAGGTGTTGCCGGCAAAGGTTTTTTATTCCTTGACGTTGTATTGGGGTTATTTCTTATAGATCACTACCTGCTGCGCCGTGGGATGACAAAGGTACAGTAAGTGTCGCTTTTTGTGTATAAAATTCCTTACACCATGGAGAGGTGTCATCAAAATTCAAAAAAAATATAAGAAATTTTACGCCCGATAGTGTCTTTGTGACACATTTGATTATTTATACTAAACTTTGGTACAGTCTTTGTTATTATCTTAACATACCGGTAAACTTACCGGTTAATTGTGATAAGGTTTAGGTTGAAAGTCCTCCGGAGCAAGTCTGGAGGGCTTTTATTTTTTTATGCTGTTTTGATAACTGTCAATTAAACCATTTCACTAAAAATTCATCTTTGTATTATTACCTTAGTGGTAAAATTCTATGATGAGAAAAGCTAAAATTTACCTATTTGCCACGTTCCTGGCGTGCGCAAGTTTAACAACCTACGCCCAGCAGCAGCCAGAGCCGCGCATACCCGAAGCAAGTTCAACACAAACCATTATACAAGATTTTGGATTAGGAAAAATAACCATTACCTATTCGCGCCCTAATGTAAAAAGCCGCAAAATATTTGGCGGAATAAACCCTTATGGCGAGGTTTGGCGTACCGGAGCCAATGCTGCAACCACAATCAACTTTACTGAGAATGTAGTACTTGAGGGTCATAAAGTTGCAGCAGGCACCTACTCGCTGTTCAGCATTCCCGAAAAAAATAGCTGGACCATCATCCTTAATAAAACCGTTAAACAATGGGGTGCCTACGACTATAAACAGGCCGATGATTACCTGCGCTTTGCTGTAAAGCCTGTTAACGTTAAAGAGAAACGCGAGACTTTCACTATTGCCTTTGCCAACTCAACTACCAAAAGCACGGATATGTATATCATCTGGGATCATACAGCGGTGCCAATCCACATGCAAACAGATGATGATGCGCAAATAACCGCCAACATTGATAAGCTGATGCAAGGCGAGATCAAAAAGCGCCCGTATTTTAACGCCATCCAATATTACTACGAGAACGATAAAGACCTGAAAAAAGCTATGCAATGGGCGATAGAGGCAGAAAAACTTGAGCCTAACGGCCCATGGTTTAAATTGTGGAAAGCCCGCATTCAGTTAAAAATGGGCGATAAAACCGCTGCTATTGCCACCGCGCAACAAGGTGTTAAGCTGGCAAAAGATAGCAAAGACGAAGAATACGTTCGCTTGAACGAGGCGGTTATAGATCAGGCGAAGAATTAAGAAACACATACATTTAAGGTCATGCTGAATTTATTTCAGCACCCCACATGCAAAGTTCGCCGATCAAACGGCTCGACTTGTGGGATCCCGAAATAAATTCGGGAGGACGAGTTAGTAAGGGCCCTGAGATCTTCTCAGGGCCTTTTTATTTCACTCACGAAACTGCCGGGCAAGATGCTATAAGTTTGCGGCTGTATAAACACCAGTTTGATTAAAGGATAAGCTTCCTTTATTTCCCTTCGGATTCGCTCAATGGATGCCGTAATATCTTCGGTGTCAATGTCGGGTTCAAAATCAATAATGAGCATCAATATCACATCATCAGGCGCCTGGTAAGTGGAGAGGACATTTACAACACGAATAACGGCTTCATCCAGCTCAGCAAGGTTGCAGATCTTTTTCTGGGTTTCGGAGGCAATACCCTCGCCCATTAACAGGCTGCGGCTTTCGCGGGCTAATATCGCAGAAGTAAATACAAGCAGCAATCCAACCAATACTGAGGCTACGCCATCCAAGTAAGGCAGATTGAGGCTTTGGCCTATCAGCATTAAAATAAAAACGATCAGTAAACCTAATACAGCCGCGCCATCTTCAAACAAAACCAGGAAACTGCTGGGGTCTTTACTTTTAATGATTGCATCCCACCAGCTTAGGCCGTTGCGCACTTTATTAAATTCTTTGGCGGCAATTATAAATGAAGCGCCCTCGAATATTAGGGATAAACCCAATACAATATAGTTCCAAATGGGATTCTCCACCGGCTCGGGTTCAATAATATGATGTATACCCTGGTAAATGGATATACCGCCACCCAAACCGAATATCAAAATAGATACAATAAACGACCAGAAGTAAAGCTCCTTACCGTACCCGAAGGGGTGTGTTGCATCAGGTGCTTTTTTACTGCGCTTAAGTCCGTAGAGCAACAGTACCTGGTCAATGGTATCCACCATGGAGTGGATGCCTTCAGATATCATTGATGAGCTTCTGGTAAATCCGCCGGCTATGAATTTAGTTACCGCAATAAGCAGGTTGGCAATAAGCGCGCTATATATTGATTTTCTGTTTTTGGCCATTTAGCAGTTCTGTAACTGTTAAATACAGAAAAGCGGTTTTGTGTTTGGAGAAATATTTACGCTGCCGCGGATGCCTGATCCTTATTGTCCATGAAGCTGTTGATCAACCAAGCAATGATGATAACCCCAATACAGCCTATCGCGTTAAGCCAGAGATAAGCCACGCTTTCATAATAACCCATTACACAAATAATAGCTTCCGTAATAGCGGCGGCAATAAACACCGGCGTTGCTTTGATGTTTTTAAGATAAAAAGCCACTACAAACACGCCGAGAATAGTTCCGTAGATATAAGATCCCAACTGGTTAACAGCCTCGAGCAGATTACCAATTTTGCTGGCGTAAAGCGCCATGGCAATACAAACCAATCCCCAAAACAAGGTAGCAAGGCGTGATGCATTCACGTAGTTCTGTTCGGATGCATTTGGCTTTAGGACACGTTTATAGATATCCACCACTGTAGTTGATGCCAGTGAGTTAAGTCCGCTGGCGGTAGATCCCATAGATGCCAGAAAAATGATGGCGATGAGTAGTCCTATCAATCCTTTTGGCAGATATTGTGTTACAAAAGTGAGGAATACGTAGTTAGTATCATTTACATTATTGTTGTCGCTGCTTTTCTTGATGATGTTTACCGCTTGTTTGCGGATGGTATCCAGGTTTACGTTTGCTGTTTTGAGTTGTGCTTTTGCGGCAGCTAATTGCTGTTTATCGCCGTTTTGCTGTACCTTGCTAAAAACCTCGATAGTTGTCTTTTTCTGTTCAAAGGCTTCGTTGTACTGCTCTTCAAGTCGTTTAAACGCTGGTGCGTATTGGCTTTTCTTGACCTGCTCAACCTCGTAATTATTAAAAAATACAGGTGGGCGGTTAAACTGGTAAAAGGTGAAAACCAGCACGCCCAACAACAGTATCAAAAATTGCATCGGGATCTTTATCAGTCCGTTCATGATCAAACCCAAGCGGCTTTGCCCAACCGAGCTACCGGTTAAATAACGCCCCACCTGGCTCTGGTCGGTACCAAAATAGGATAGCTGCAGGAAGAAGCCGCCGATGATGCCGCTCCAGATATTGTAGCGGTTATTTGGGTCAAACTTCCAGTCGATGACGTTCATACGGCCTTCGTTACCGGCCAGTTTTATGGCATCAATAAAACCCACCTCTTTTGGCAGCAACCAAACCACAAAACAGCCTGCTACGAACATCCCAAAAAAAATGATACTCATTTGCAGGAGCTGCGTGTAGGATACAGCTTTAGCTCCACCGTAAACGGTGTAGAACAAAACCAGCCCACCTATAAACAGCGTAGTGTAAGTAGTATTGATATGTAATATGCCCGATAGAATGATAGCCGGCGCATAAATGGTAATAGCAGTAGATAAGCCGCGTTGGATAAGGAAAAGCAAGGCGGTTAATGCGCGTGTCTTTAGGTCGAACCGATTCTCTAAAAACTCGTAAGCGGTATAAACTTTAAGCTTGTGAAATATCGGTACAAAGGTGATACACAGCACGATCATGGCCAGCGGCAGCCCGAAATAGAACTGCACAAAACGCATCCCGTCACTATATGCTTGCCCGGGTGCTGAGAGAAATGTTATGGCACTGGCCTGTGTTGCCATTACCGAGAGGCCCACATGGTACCAGGGCAGCGAGCGGTCGCCTGCAAGGTAGTGGTCAATGTTTTTACTGCGGCCGCTTTTCCAGATGCCGTAGGTAACAATGCCCAGCAGGGTAATGGTGAGAACTATCCAATCGGTTACGCTCATTCAAATGCATTAGTAATGAGCCAAAATATAAAAATTAAAAAAACCAGCCATACGATAACAATACCGTAAAACTGGTTCCAGTTTTTTATGAATGAAGGCAGGTCTGTGTCGTTAGACCTCTTCACGGCCTTTCACTAAAAGTTTAATGAAAACGGCTGCAGTTAATAAGCCTAAAACACCACCAACAGGTATCCAGATAAAGCCTCTTTCAACAACGGCGCCTACAAATAAACCACATACTAAAGCTACTAAGTAATAAACAAAATCGTAGCTCTTTTCTTCTTCGTGATGTAGGTGATGATGATGTGACATAGTATTTAATTATAATAATGCGATGCAAATTTAAACTAATAACCTATTGCTGCCTAATGCAATTATCAGTTTTTAGGCTTACTTAATAAATTTATAAACAATCTGTATGCGCCAGGCACGCCTGCAGGCAATTCCCTGAAGAATGCCAGCGAGGTATATACAAAACGCCCTTTGCCATAATTTGTTACCAGTAACGATCCTTTGTTAGGTGCCATACCGGTATCATTCATTTGCAGCGGGGTAGCATAATGGCTGTCAATATTATCGGCAAAGTAGAGGCCGCGTTCCTGTATCCAGCCGTTAAAATCGGCATCGGTTATTTTGTTGGGATAGTTTAACACAGCATTCTGCGGATCGGTGATGGTTACTTTGGCATCCTCTTCGGTAACGCGTTGGTTAACCAGATTAAAGGGATATGGACCAATATCTTTGGTGACCAGTCCATTGTTAACATTGTATTGCACCACCAGGTTGCCGCCGTTATTTACATATTCCATTAAGCGCGGTTGCTGGTAAGCGATACGCTGACTAACATTAAAAGCACGCACGCCAAGCACAATAGCATCGTAGGCAGAAAGGTCGCCGTTCAGTATTTCGTTTTCGCTCAACACATGAACATCGTAACCTACTTCGCGTAACGATTCGGGAATCAGATCACCGGCACCGGCAATGTATCCTATTTTTTTGCCTGCGGTTTTCAGATCTATGCTTACCAGTTTCGCCTCGGCCGGCGGAAATATGGTGATAGCAGGGATGTGGTTATAACGTATATCAAGAATACCTTGAGAGAAAGTTTTACCGTTAACATTTACCTCAGCCTGTAATTGGGAAACGTTTGTTTTGGTATCAACAGGCGCAATAGTAAAGGTTGCCGTCCACTCATCGCCTTTATGCTTATTACTGAAATCAATTTTAGCCGGACTAATCTTCCACCCTGTTACTTGCTTTAAACTGATGCTCCCGCTTGCATCGGTAAAGCTTTTTAATTTAAGCTGCACCGTTTGCGGCTGTATACTATTGAAAATGTAAACTTTCTCGGCAATATTGGCTACTACAGGTGGGGTGATCTCTAATGGCTGGTAGATCTCGCCGCGGGCAGGGTCAACATATTTGTATTCTACCGGGCGTTTAAAGCGCAATGTCTTTCCGTAGATATTAAAGTCGACCCAAACCGCAGGGGCATCGGGATTTTCGGGATTACCAACTTTTTTATCGTCGTTTATAGCATAACTTCCCAAACTCCTTTGCGACTCGAGCCAGTAAGGCTGAGAAACTTGCATGGCAGGAAATTCGTATGCCCAGGTTTTTATTTGATTTTGGCTTAAAGTGCTATCCGCATGAGTGACAAATTCGTCTGATTTGCCAAAGCCAAAAAGCTTAACCGGGATGCTGCCATTATTGATAGCTTGTAGCTGAATATTAATTTTATCGCCAACAGCATAAACAGGCTCTTTAGCATACGCTTCAAACCACAATCCTGCACACTCTGCAATCAGGTCTTTTAATTCTTTGGTTTTCTGTTTGTGCCAGTAATCGTAGCTTGAATTAGCTACTTCGGTAAGCCTAACGGTTTGGAATGCTTTGTTGGTGGCTACCGTTTGGTCAACATCGCCCAACAGATCTACCAACGATTTTACGGATGTCTGTGGCGCATCACTATTAAAAGCTTTGTTAATGGCAGCTAATTTGGATGCGATAGTCGCGCCGAACGGGATCCTGTTCCAGCTTACATCTACACCATCCATCAGGCCGTTTTTTGGGGCATCGCCTAAAATGGTTTTGAAATATTCAAATGCATCACCGCGCTGGCGGGCGGAGCCAAAGCCTTGAGTTTTGTGGTTGCTACGGCTTTCGGCTGCTATTTCGCCATAGCTTTCGCCTAACGTAGAGTTGTAGCCGCCTACGTTTATCTTAAACTGATCGGGCGAGGTGGTATTTACGCTGCCGAAACTGAAAGTATTCCATAACAAACGCTTAGCCTGCCATACGCCTACATATTTTAGTTGCTCGGGATAACGTTTTGGGTCAGCAGCGGCGCTGAATGCTTCCTGCGCCAGTATAGCTGATGCGGTATGGTTACCGTGACCGCCCTCACCGGTTGTTGGGAAACGGCAGATCATCACATCCGGCCTAAAGTTGCGGATCACCCATACCATATCGCCTAATACTTTATCCTTATCCCAGAATTTTAAGGTTTCCTCGGGATTTTTTGAGAAACCAAAATCATTGGCGCGACTGAAGAATTGCTCAGCGCCGTCAACACGGCGGGCCGCTAATAATTCCTGAGTGCGGATCAAACCCAACAGTTCGCCCTGCTCAGTGCCGATCAAATTTTGTCCGCCATCACCGCGGGTAAGAGACAGATAACCGGTACGGTAATGTTTTTCTTGCGCCAGATATGCAAGCAATCTGGTGTTCTCATCATCGGGATGAGCGGCTATATAAAGCACGCTGCCCAGCACGTTCAGTTTTTTAAGGTTTTGTTTAATAGAACCTATATCAGACGGTGGTGCGGTTTGCGAAAAAGCCTGTGAGCAAATTAGTAGCAGGGAAAAGATTAACTGCGATAAGCGTTTCATGCTGGCAAATATATCTGAAAGATAGCGGGATAAATATAACTTAATTGTCAATAAGTATGGCCTCTCCCCAAACCCCTCTCCGAGGGAGAGGGGCCTTAGATGCCGAATAATTTAAGTCTCCCCTTTCGGGGGAGATTATTCACGATGTTATTTTTATTGGAGTTCATGAATGCTCCGCAATTTAGAGGGGGCTTCCGAAAAAATGAAAATCACGTGTTTTTACGTGGGTTTTTAAGAGTTGCGTGTTTTACTTTTGAGACATCTAAACCTTATTATAATAAGCTATTGTAAACTTATAGTGCAAGTAAGTTTATATAGTTGATCAGTTGTGTTATTGGAATAAGCTCTGATACAAAAAGCCGCGTAAAAGCGGCTTTTTGTATTTAGGCACGTTTGGTTCAATAATTGCTCCGATAAATACATTTCTGTGTAAACCCTACACACCTATAATTTAATCAATCGATTAATTTTTTCTTACTGATTTTCAGTTATTTATAGCGGTATGACAAATAGATGACGTGATTAATCAATCGCTTGATTAATTTTGTGCGGGACAATAGAAAATGGAAAAGGAAAAAGTAGATAAAAAAGATCACATACTTGACGTTGCCGAGCGTGTTTTTGCGGAGCAAGGTTACGATGGCGCATCAACCCGTATGATATCCGGCGAAGCCGGTGTTAACATGGCCATGCTTAACTATTACTTCGGTTCTAAAGAGGGTGTTTTCCTCGCCATCTTTGAACGCAGGATCTCGGCCTTCCAAAGCACACTGGTTGATATCAACAGCGATAGTACACTTGGCCCTTGGGAAAAATTAGCCCAGTTTATTGATAACTACCTTAATAAGGTCATCAATAACAACTGTTTCCACATTATGCTTAACCGCGAGGTATCCAAATCAAAGAAAACTGAATTAACGGATAAGATCACCAGCATCATTATGCGAAATGTAACCGTTTTTCAGGCAATTATAGAGGAAGGCATAAAGAGCGGTGCATTTAACAAGGATGCCGATAAGGAACTACTGGTAGCTACCATGTTTGGTACAAAAAATTACATCGTTAATACGCCTCACATATCATCGGCAGTATTAGGTTACGATGTAATGGACCTTAAAACACAGGAAGATATCATTAAGCCCCGCCTTAAAAACTATATGAAAAAACTTTTCAAAGCTTACTTAACACACGAAAATGACAACAAATAACATATCTCCGAAACCTTTATTTAGCAAAGCGCTAAAGGCCGCCGGACGTATTGCCTTGCTCTTGCTGGCTACGTTTGCTGCCGGTAACGTTTTTGCGCAAGACAGGACCATCACGCTGGAAGAAGCCCTTAAGCTGGGCATAGATAACAGCAAGGTGCTCAAACTGTCGCAATCACGTATTGATCAGGCCGTGTCGCAGTACCAGCAAGCTAAAGACCGCTCCTTGCCCACAGGTAAAGCCAGCTTTGGTTACAACCGTGCGCAGATCCCCGCTAACAGTCTTAACCTTGGCGAAGATAAATTTAGCCTGCCTACCAGCGCTAATGCATGGTTAGGTACTTTATCGCTTAACCAAACCATTTGGGCCGGCGGTAAATTACGCTACGCCCAAAAAAGCACCGAATTGCTTACCGAAGTAGCGCGCCTTGATGCTGATAACGATAAAGACCAGATAGCTTACTCAGTTATCAATGCCTACTACAACCTTTACAAAGTGCTGCAAAGCAAAAAAGTGGTTGAGCAAAACCTTGCTACCATCGATGGCCAGATAAAACAGGCACAACGCTTTTTTGATCAGGGTTTGGTTACCAAGAACGATGTATTGCGTTTTCAACTGCAACGCTCAAACATTGAGTTGAACGGTATCGATCTGGAAAACAACCGTAAGATCATCAATTTCAATATGGATGTTTTGTTGGGCTTGCCGGAAGGCACCGAACTTAACATAGCTCAGATAGATAACTCGACCAAAGATATCGCACCGCTATCTAACTACCTGGACACCGCGATGATCAATCGCCCGGAGTTACGTCAGTCTGATGTACGCGCTAAAGCTGCTGATTACAATGTAAAAAGCATTAAAGCTAACCTGTCGCCAAGCTTATCGGCATCGGGCAGTGCATATTACGTTGGTATATCAAGCAACCCGATACCTAAAAGTGGTAACTTCATCACTCCTATATCATTAGGCTTAACGTTAGGTTGGGATTTCGGAGCGCTTTGGACAAACAAGAACAAAGTAAAAGAAGCTCAGTTACAGCGCGAAGAGGTAACTATTAACAAAGGCAACGAAACAGATAACATCCGCAAAGAGGTTAACGAAAATTACCAGAGCTACAAAACTGCTGTTGATAAGATAACCTTACTGCAAACTTCCATAAACCAGGCTCAGGAAAATAACCGCATCCTGGAAAACAAATACCGCAGTAATATATCATCATCAATAGACCGTGCTGATGCACAAACATTACTATACCAGGCTGAAATTAACCTGGAACTGGCAAAAGCCGACGCCGGCCTTGCTTACTACACATTATTAAAATCAACAGGAAAACTTAACGAATAATACTCAAACACAATGGCAACTCAGGAAACCGAAACTAAAAAGAAACCGAACAGGGTACTCCCTATCATATTAGGTGTGATCCTTATTGGCGGTGCTATTTTTGGTGTAAAAGAATATATATATTTCAGCAAACACGTTGATACCGACGATGCCCAGATTGATGGCGATATCAGCCCGGTTGTAGCACGTGTTGGTGGTTATGTTGATTCGATCTTATTTGAAGAAAACACCCACGTTAACAAAGACCAGCTTTTGGTTAAAATTGACGACCGCGATTACAAAGTAAAAGTTGAGCAGGCACAAGCTGCAAGCGCAGGTGCAAGTGCAGGTATCAACGTAGGCCAATCACAGATCTACGCTACTGCTGCCAACTCTTCAAGCGCTAAGGCAGAGGTTGCATCAGCTAAAGCCCGTTTGGATAAAGTGCGTAAAGATTACGACCGTTATGCTAACCTGGTTAAAGATGGTTCTGTAACCCGCCAGCAATTTGACCAGTCTAAAGCCGATCTTGATGTTGCACAAGCAAACTATCAGGCATCGCTTGACCAATACAAAGCTGCACAGGAACAAGTTGGTACAACCCGCAGCCAGTTAAAGGTTACCAATACCAGTGCAACCGGCCGCCAGGCTGAGGTTGATTTTGCTAAACTGCAGTTATCATACACTAACATTAAATCGCCTGCTACGGGTTTAGCTGCCAAGAAAAATGTGCAGGTTGGTCAGTTGGTACAGGCAGGTCAAACGTTGTTTTCTATCGTAAATGATAACAGCTTATACATCACTGCAAACTTTAAAGAAACACAATTAGAGAATATCCGCAATGGCCAAAAGGTAGATGTTAAGGTTGATGCGTACCCCGACCTGAAAATTGAAGGCCAAGTGTACAACTTCTCGCCTGCTACGGGTGCTAAATTTTCATTGCTTCCGCCGGATAATGCTACAGGTAACTTTGTGAAAGTGGTACAACGCGTTCCGGTTAAAATTAAACTAAGCGGTAGCAAAGAGGATATCGCTAAACTGCGCCCCGGTATGAGCGTAGACGTTTCTGTAATAACAAAAGACTAATAAAATGGCTGAAACTGGCTTTAAAAAGTGGATAATTACCATTACGGTGATCATGGCATCGCTCCTGGAGCTGATTGACACGACCATTGTAAACGTAGCTATACCACACATACAAGGTAACCTTGGTGCAACCCTCGAGGATATTGCATGGGTGGTTACCGGTTATGCCGTTGCAAACGTTATCATCCTGCCCATGTCGGGCTGGTTGGGCGGGCGTTTCGGCCGTAAAAATTACTTCCTTACATCCATTATCGTATTTACTATAGCCTCTTTTTTGTGTGGTAACGCAACCTCGCTTGATGAGTTGGTAATCTTCCGTATCCTGCAGGGTATTGCGGGTGGTGGTTTGATCTCAACGGGACAAACCATCTTAATAGAGACCTGGCCGCGCGAGCAAATTGGTACTGCAACTGCACTTTTCGGTTTAGGTGCGGTAGTAGGCCCAACCGTAGGCCCAACCATTGGTGGCTGGATCACGGAGAACTACTCATGGCCGTGGATCTTCTACGTTAACTTACCTGTGGGTGCATTAGCGGCGTTCCTTACGTTCACTTATATAAATGAAACGCCGAAGGAAGCCAAGAAGCCTATCGACTGGTGGGGGATTATCCTTTTGGCCGTGGCCGTTGGTAGTTTGCAAACCATCCTTGAAAAAGGTGAGTCTGAAGACTGGTTTGCCAAAAACTATATCATCGTGTTAACCATCACTGCAGTACTGGGTTTCATCCTGTTTATATGGCGAGAGCTTACTACTGATCACCCGATAGTAAACTTCAGTATTATGCGGCATCGAAGCTTTGCCGTGGGGATGTTTACTTCATTTATACTCGGGTTTGGTTTGTACGGATCGGTGTTCGTGTTCCCCGTATTTTGCCAAAATCTGTTAGGCTTTAACGCACAGCAAACCGGTGAGCTATTGTTCCCTGGTGGTTTGTGTACCATTGTGATGATGCCCTTTATAGGCAAGATGCTTAACAAAGGTATCCCGGCGCAGTTTATGGCAACCGGTGGTATGTTCCTGTTCTTTGTGTTTACCTGGATGTTGAGCAACTCAACCCTGGCAACCGGCGAGAAGGATGTATTGATACCATTGCTGATCCGCGGTGTGGGTATGGCCTTATTGTTCGTACCGTTAACTACACTGGCTATGGCTGATCTGAAAGGCCCGGAAATTGGCCAGGGTTCTGGTTTGAACAATATGATGAGGCAGTTAGGTGGTTCGTTCGGTATTGCTGCACTAACAACGCTTATACACGTACGTCAGGGCTTGCACCGCTCAAATTTGATCACTAACATCAACCCGTATAATCCGGCCTATACCGAGCGTTTTAACATGCTGATGCATGGCTTTATGGCTAAAGGCAAATCAATGCTTGATGCTACCCAAATGGCTTATGCCGCAATTGAAGGTGCCGTAGCAAGGCAAACCATGTTGCTAACATATGACGATGCTTACTGGGTATCAGGACTGATCATGCTGTTCTCTATTCCATTACTATACCTGCAACCGTTCAAGAAATTGAAGGCGGTGGCAGATGCCCACTAAAAAACAAAGCCGTTCTGTTATCTCAACAGAACGGCTTCTTCCAAAAAATCAACAATTAAATTTTGTACTAACCCATTGTTAACCCATTTAAAAAGGGTTGCCTAAAAAGGCATAACATTGGGAGATTACTATCTTTAAGGCTTAAAATTAAGCCTTTTTAATTTAGAAAGCCAAATTTAAAGCGATTATTATTTTTGCACAACTGTGCTTTTCTGTGCTGTATTTAGAAAATTATTTTTCCGGTAGCGGTTACTAATGATGCTATCCTAACGGCATCAAAAATACGCTCCTCTGTAGTGCCTAATTTTATCAGCGAATCTTCGTGCGCATTTACACACATTTCGCAGCCATTAACGGCAGATATAGCCAGGCTCATCAACTCAAAAAACTCTTTGCCGGTAACTGGTTTCATCATTAATTGCATCCGGATACGTGCAGGGATCTGGGTGTATTTTTCCTTCTGCGTAAAATGCCTAAAGCGGTAAAAGATATTGTTTGATGCTAACAACGATGCACAGCCAACAGCTTCGGCAACATCGGCATCGGTTGCTTCGTTTTGTTTAGCTACGGTAGTGTAGTATTGTATAAGCGGCTTGTTCTGGTTGTTTACTGCGGTGCTCAACGCCAGCAAGGCACACTCTTTAGCACTGATATGCTCTGAGTTTAGTACACTGGTAAAGTTGAGTTTAAAATCGCGAAGGTAACGGCTTTCGCCTGTTTCTAATAGTTGCAGGGCATCGGTACGGTAATCTGCCGACTGGCCTATGGTGCCTAATATTTCTTGTATTAATTCGGTGCTTTCGCTCATGATCTTAATATTGAAAGGGTAAAAAAATAACCACAAAGCGCACGTTTAAAATAGGTGCGCTTTGTGGTTAAAAGATTATTTAACGCTTAAAATTAAACGGTTAAAGTTTCCTGGCCTTTTTCCCAGTTGCACGGGCAAAGCTCATCAGTTTGTAAACCATCTAATACACGTAATACTTCTTTAACGTTACGGCCAACGCTCAGGTCGTTAACTGATACCCAACGGATGATACCTTGTGGGTCAATGATGAAAGTAGCACGATAAGCAATTTTTTCGTTCGGCTCTAAAATACCCAGATCTTCCGCTAACGATTTTGAAGTGTCAGCAAGCATCGGGAACTTAAGATCGCGCAGGTCATCATGGTGGGTTCTCCATGCAGCGTGAACAAATTCGCTGTCAGTAGAAGCGCCGATCAAACGGGTTTCGCGATCGCGGAACTCGCCAAAGTTTTTGTTGAACTCAGCAATCTCAGTAGGGCAAACAAAAGTGAAATCTTTTGGCCACCAGAACATTACGGTCCAAACATTATCTTCGTTAGTAAGGTAGTCTGAAGTTAAAGTTTCAAATTCTTTACCTTTTTCTAAAGAAACAACGGCAGTTTTACTAAAAGCAGGAAATTTTTGTCCTATTGTTAACATAACGGATGTATTTTTAAAATTTATGCAACAAAGATAGGTTTTTGCAGGGCGTAAAAGCAATCTTTAGTTTCTATAGGATATAGGTTTTTTCTATATATTCTATCAATTGAATTACAGTTGATTATGCGAAATTGAGTTTGATTAGCGTGCATAATTCAAGCTTTTTAATCAAATTGTATCCGCAAAGTAAGCTTTGAATAAAGCATTGATCGTCAATTAGAAAATCTGTGTCAGAATCCTAACTTTGCAATCCCATAATATTTCATTTATATTATTTTAATGTTGTACGATATCTGTTGTATTGGGCATATCACCCTCGATAAAGTTGTAACTCCAAAGGCCGAAAAACATATGGCTGGTGGTACTGCTTTTTATTTCTCAAACGCCATCCGCAATATGGACGTGAAATATAAACTGGTTACAGCCGTAGCCGATACTGAACTGCCCAGCGTTACCAAACTAACCAACAAAGGCATCGAGGTTAAAGCCTTGCCAAGCCAGCACAGCGTATATTTTGAAAATATTTATGGCGATAATCAGGATAATC
The DNA here is from genome assembly GCA_016763755.1 of Mucilaginibacter sp. Taxonomy (GTDB): domain Bacteria; phylum Bacteroidota; class Bacteroidia; order Sphingobacteriales; family Sphingobacteriaceae; genus Mucilaginibacter. Next base: position 1,211 of record JAESTD010000308.1, on the reverse strand, counting down.
GTACCCAGCGCGTATTACAAAAAGCAGATCCGTTCACGGTTGACGATTTAAAAGACACAGAAGCGGTTATCTTCCACTTAGGTGCTTTATTGGCCGATGATATGTCGACCGAGTTTATAAAGGCGTTGTTTCAACGTGGCAATGTTTCAATCGATGCACAGGGCTACCTACGCGAAGTAGTTGACCAAAAGGTTAAAGCCATTGACTGGGCCGATAAACGCGAGGCTCTGCAATATGTAGACATCCTGAAAGTGAACGAACACGAACTGGAGGTACTTACCGGCTATACTGATATTAAAGAAGGTGCAAAAGTATTGGCCGAATGGGGTGTTAAAGAAGTGGTGGTAACTTTGGGCAGCATGGGCTCTGTTATCCTAAACGATAATAATTTCTATACAATCCCCGCCTACAAACCTACCGAAGTAGTAGATGCCACCGGTTGCGGCGATACTTACATGGCAGGCTACCTGTACAAACGTGTAAAAGGCACCGATATACAACAGGCCGGCGAATTTGCTGCCGCCATGGCCAGCCTCAACATTGAAGCCTACGGCCCTTTCGAAGGTACTGAAGAAGATGTGCTGGCGATGATGAAGAGGTAGCTATTTGCATAGAACGACTGCCGTCCGCCAGCCGGCCGATCGGCAGTCCACATGCTAAGTTCTCCATAAGCATTTTGCTTCCGTAAGCTGAAAGCTTACAACATTTTAGATCGAAGTTGGAAACTTCGATCAGGTGGTGACAAATGAGAGAAGGTGGCAGTTTTAAATAGATCTGACTACTGCCAGAGTTGGATTAGTTTGAATTATTGACTCTATATCTGATCCAGTGTTTTCGGCGTTAGATTTTAATATGAGCCCTGTCTCGCTCTGTTTTTCTGGATAATCTACTGCCTCTACTGAGTCAATTTCAAAATTAGTTGAAATATTCCCATACGGAATTTTTAAAATATCACCGGGAATAATTTCTCCGCTAATGATATCACCAGCTACAACAAGTCCAATTCCAACGATGTTGAACATCCTCTTTGCATGAAATAGCCCAACTTCATTTTCCATTCATTATTTAGTTTGTTATAATAAGTATTATCATTCACACCAGCACTATTGCTTTCATGCTCAAAACAACACAAAAACGCGTCATTGCGAGGCACGAAGCAATCTCTTCAGGACAAATGGCCCTGTAATTCGGAGATTGCTTCGTGCCTCGCA
>JAESTD010000307.1 GCA_016763755.1 Mucilaginibacter sp. | reverse complement strand
TGACTTAGGAAGATTGCGCCGAAATAACGATTTTTGCCGAACGTTATAGGGCAATGACCCAATGACCCAATGACTCAATGACCCAAACAGAAGATACCATAGTTGCTTTGGCAACACCGAGCGGTGCCGGCGCCATAGGCGTTATACGTTTATCCGGCCCCGATGCCATCACTATTGCCAATAGCGTTTTTAAAGGTAAAGACCTTGTTAAACAAGCTACCCATACGCTGCACTACGGTAGCATTGTTGACGGCGACCTGATTTTAGACGAGGTGGTAATATCGCTGTTTGTAGGCCCAAAATCTTATACCCGCGAGAATGTGGTTGAGATATCATGCCATGGATCTAACTATATTATTGAATCGATAATTAAGCTGCTGATCAAAAAAGGGGCAAGGGCAGCAAAAGCCGGCGAGTTTACACTAAGGGCATTCTTAAACGGTCAGCTCGACCTTTCACAAGCCGAGGCCGTTGCCGACCTGATAGCATCAAACTCGAAAGCATCGCAACAAATTGCCCTACAGCAACTCCGTGGTGGTTTCAGCAACCAACTTGCGCAACTGCGCGAGCAACTGGTGCAGTTTGCATCTCTCATAGAACTTGAACTGGATTTCGCTGAGGAAGATGTAGAATTTGCCAACCGCGACCAGCTAAAACAATTGATACATACCATAACAAAGATCATTAGTAGCCTTATTCAATCATTTGAGTTGGGTAATGCTATCAAGAATGGAGTTAATACTGTTATCGCAGGCAGGCCAAACGCAGGTAAGTCTACTTTATTAAATGCTCTTTTAAACGAAGAACGGGCCATTGTAAGTCACATTGCGGGCACCACCCGTGATACGATAGAAGAGGTGCTGAATATCCAGGGCATTAATTTCAGACTGATAGATACCGCCGGTATACGCGAAGCAACCGACACGATTGAGCAGATAGGGGTACAACGTACAATGGAAAAAATAAGCCAATCGGCCTTACTTATCTATGTATTCGATGCAGCCCAGATTACCATAGAAGAACTAAACAACGATTTTGAAAGTCTGAAAACTCCCGGCGTAACTATGCTGGTAGTAGCCAATAAAGCGGACTTGCTAAACGAAGAACAACTGCTGAACATGCCACACACCGATAATGGCGTTATAATTTCTGCCAAAGAAAAGCAACATATAGATGAGCTAAAATCAAAATATATCACGCAGCCATCAAAGAACAACTTAGTGGTCATGAGACTCTTGTAACCAACATCCGCCATCTTGAAGCACTTCAAAAAACCGAAGAATCTCTAAGTCGTGTTCTTGAAGGTATTGACACCGTAACTTCAGATTTTCTCTCGATGGATATAAAACAGGCACTCCACTATTTAGGCGAAATCACGGGAGCTGTAACTACTGATGACTTATTAGAAAATATATTTAGTAAGTTTTGTATCGGTAAGTAAAACTAAGGACCAGAATATTACAAAGAATTACATATTGGAACAAGAAATTTTATATGAATATTAGATTTTTAATCGTGATATTGACGTTTTAGTTTTGAGATGACTAAACGTTTTCAGTTACTAAATCGCTTCTCGTACTGGCGAGCCGAATGTTCTTCGTGATGATAACCCATCTTTTTTTTCGCGCAGTTTCCTTCGAAATTTCATTTCCGGCGCAATTGACGCTAACAATAGGAAAATGAGGATTAAAGTTTTCATTTTTTTTAAAACGCCTTGAATTTTTTAATACAACCACATGTTTACCAAACCATCTTATGGATGTACAATTTCATTAATAAATTAACAAAGTATAATTCTGTAAATGAAGTATTTACTGTCAATGGATATCAATATGTGTATTTACGCACTTTCAATCTAACGCGAATTGCCAAGTTCTGTTTTTGTGAAATACTACATTAAATTAAACATGCCCTTCATTTTTACAAAAAAAAACACAATTTCGCGTATTATGGTCGATATAAGGATGTAATTTCCTAAAAACAGAACATACCGGGACAAAATTTACCCGATAAAGATTTCTTGTAAGATAAAATAATCTTCGCGATGTATTTTGCAGCGAAAATAAAGCTGTCGCCTAATCCTTTAGCATAATTTTTTTATAATCAACTCATGACGGCCTTTTGATTAAGATATAGGCAATTAATTTGCTAATTTTTTTACCCAAGTTGTTATCGTTTAGCTTTTTTTATGGATTTAAAAAATCTGATTGATTACAATCTTCTTTTTGTAAAGAATTTCAAATAATATTTACTGTAAGTTAACTAATTACTAATAAAAAGTTAACAACATCAAAATTTGAGATATTTTTTTATTTAAGAGAAACCTTTTACAACTAAGTGGCGTAGAAAGCCATAACTATTGATTAAAAATTTCCCCAATGATTAAAAAGTTTTCAAAAAGCTTATTGGCTGCAGTATGTGTAGCCAGCTTAATTTTGCCATCTTGTAAGAAAGAGTCACTAACTAATCCTGAAAGCCCGGCAGTAGATGCAACCGTAAATACAGCATCGTTTGCCAGCTCATCATTCTCCTCATCGATCAATTCATTTACGCTTGGTGTAAATGGTCACCCTCTGGGCGATCTGGCTTATCTGGGCACGCCAGCTGTTGACCAGATCAATTTGATCAAAAACATGGGCATGGGCATTTACCGTATCGGTATCTTGTCAACCAGCGATGGTACCTGTACTGTTCCGAAAATATTACAACCACTGGTAGAGGCAGCAAACGCAGGCAAGATCACCTTGCTTCCGATGCTTACGCCAAGAACACTGAGCTATAACGATTCAGAAAGTGCAGCTTACGAAAAAGGTAAAACACTTGGCGGCAACTTTGCAGCCAAATATGCCGCCACTTTCAAGTACTACGACATGGGTAACGACCTGGATGTGAAACTGATCCTTGCAGGCAAGGACGGCCGCTCAACAGAGGATTACAATCAAAGCAAACTGCGCATCACTGCAGCTTACCTTAAAGGGATGAGCGATGGTATCCATGCCAACGACCCGGATGCACAAACGATGATCTCTGCCGGTTGGGTACACTGGGGCTTTATCAAATACTGCGAAAACTACGGTGTAAAATTTGATGTACTGGCTTACCACTGGTATTCAGATATGGAAGCAGCTATCAAAAGGGCAACCTCGATGAAGATCACTGATATCACGGTAACCTTGAACGGCCTTTTCCCGGGCAAACCGATCTTTATCACTGAAACCAACGCAAGGCCAAATGACCTTAGCCTTTTGGAAGGTGAGCAAAACACTTTCTTAACCAGCTTTATCGAGAAATGTAAAGCCAACCCAACCGTTAAGGCCGTATTGGTTTACGAATTGTTTGATGAGCCATACAAGAACAATGACGAGAAACATTACGGTATAGCCAAATGGGTTTTACCATACACCAAGTACCTGAATAAATTAGTAGCCGATACATTTATCAAACTACACGCCGCTCCGTCAGAAAACACTGAGGCAGCAAAACCGACAACACCAGCTACGCCTGCAGTACCATCGGTACCGGTAGTTACCGAATTGCTTACCGACCTGCTTAGCTTCACCAGCAACAAACCACAATCGGTAAAAGTGGCAGCCGGAATCAATTACTATACAGACAGGGATTACCAGATCAAATCGGCACCGGGCTATTTACTTAATGCATCGCTGATCAAAACCGCCAACAATGATAAAGTGAGCAAACAGAACTCGTTCTTATCCTTTAAGCTAAGCAAAGCAGCAACGGTGTATGTAGCTTATGACCCTCGCGGTGCAAGGATACCAACGTGGTTGCAAGGGTTCACCAAAACAGCGGACAAACTGGGTGTTAATGATCCTAAGATCGCTAACCTTACTATCTACAAAAAGGATTACGCAGCAGGCACGGTAACCTTAGGTGGTAACTTAGCCGGCAATGCACTTGGCGCTCTTTGCCAGTACGCGGTAATGGTGAAGTAATAAAACGGTACTAATCATGATAAAAAAGGAAAGGCGGATACATTATCCGCCTTTTCTTTTTTATGAGTTTACTGATGTTAGTTGCAAAAAAATACCCTGATTATTTGCATAATCAGGGTAGAAGCTGGGGAGCCCACATTAATCAATAGTTTTATATTAAACGTATTTTTGTAGTAAGGGTTACGAAAAAGCAAAAAAAATGCCCCCAAAATTAATTGAGGGCAAGCTATTGATTAATACGAGCTCCCCAGCTCATTAAAAATCATATAAATATACATTTTAAATTGTATTAAGTTTATAGCGAAAAATGCTTTTTTTATGGAATAAATCAATCCCTAATTTAAGTTATTCTTTCAGCCATTTACGACCAATTGTGCGGCTTTATCTCAGCTTTTTTTTCAATTTCAACCGCCTCAATTCATCGTAAAAAATGCTTGTTTAGAAGTGTGTAAAACAGAGATACATAGTTTACATTTTAATATACAAGGGATTTAACTGTACAACTATCAGATTTGTAATAATTATATTACAATAAATCTGTAATGCTATGAGAACCAATTTAATACCTCTTTTATTTGTAAGCTGTACGCTATTAGTTGCGTGTCAAAAAGAAACCAATTTGCCTGATAATGCGAGTGCAACATTAACTGAAACTGCAGCAACTACCGAAACCTCATCCAAACCTTTTACCGTGCGTACAATAGCCGGTATTTTTGAAAATGGAAACTCAGAACCTCACTTGGTTAATGGCCCGGCTTTAAAGGCCAAGTTTTGGAAACCTCACGGAATAACTGTTGCAGGAGATGGAAGCATTTATGTGGCCGATTTTTTGAATAGCGCGATAAGAAAAATTACCATTGGGAGCAATGTATACACAGCTCCTCTATCTTATAACCCCGATACTGGCGGTGGTTTGCTACCAGAGGCAGTCGGTGTGGGTGCCGATGGTACACTTTATATTGTTTCAACCGGTTACGGGATCCGCATTTATAATAAAGATAAAGGGATCGATGTTTACAACAGGATCAGTAACAGCGATTCTAACCTCGACATCGAAAGGGACGTGAGAGGAACAATGTGGTTTGTTAGTGATAATAGCATTGGTAAGATCACCGGCACAACCATACAAAGAAAAGTAATAAGCTTAACCTCTTATCTGGATGCGAACGAAACGTTAAGAGGAATAGGGTTAGGGCCAAATAGTACAATATACGCAAGCTCGGCAACTAAACTTTTTCAGATTACAGGAAACGGTAAAATTACCAGGCTTTATCCGAACGAGCGATTCATTTTTATAAGCGGAATTACGGTAACTAAAGATGGGCGCACCCTTTATATCGCGGATGGTAATGCAATAAAGAAGATCAATAATAACAGCATAACTATGATTGCAAAGCCAGGCGCCGGCGACGGACGTGATGGGGTAGGTTTTGAAGCCGATGTTGTTGCAGCAAATTTAGCACTTGCTAACAGCGAAAAATATTTATTTGTAACTGATACCAGGAACCTGATAAGGAAAATATCGCTGGATTGAGCTGAATTTTAAATGAAAGCCAATTATCAACTTTAAAGCATTTGATGTTTAAAGCATTTGATGCTTAACGTTGTATTGGTTAACGTTACTACCGGCGATTTTTTTCGATGATAGATTTGATCTTTGAAAGTTCAATAGGTTTGGATATAAACTCGGTAACCAATGGGTTTTCGGCACTTTTAGCAATGTCAACACTTGATCTTGAGGATGAAAGAATATAGGTTTTTATCTTTTTATACCGGCAAATGTCCAACCTGTGAAAATGAGAAAGGAAATCCCAGCCATTTAACAATGGCATATTTAAATCCAGGAAAATAAAATCAGGCAATTGTTCGGGCTCATTAATGCATGTTTGTAGCAGGCTATTTATGGCATCTTCTCCGTTTCTGAACACAGTTATGGAATTGCTGATGTTAAAACGTCCAATGGATAGCTTAAATATCTCTATATCCAAATCTGAATCCTCAATTAAATAGATGTTTGGAGATGCATTTTCGTTAAGCTCCGGAAACTCGTCAAAAAAACTATAACTTATAGCCTTGCTAACCGCTATAATTGAATCAAGCGATAAGTTTTCGTCATCAAACCAATTGTATAACGTTCTGCGATTAATATTTAATTTTTTGCACAGATCTGTTATATCAATATTTTGCTTTCTGATAACATACTCAAGTAAAGATCCGCGATTTTTTTTCATGATCTGATTGCCCTTTTATCGCCAAAATAACAGTAAAAACGCGCTGGAAGTTTTCTTAATCTGAAAACAACTTGCCTTGGCGTAGATTTTGAATTCCATATTCAACGCACTTTACTTGTAAATCCACTGCTTTATAAATGATAAAAACAAAGCCCCCTTACACTCGCTGTCTGGGGGCTTCAACCTAAACCTTATCACAATGTAAATGCGAGGCATTTACTTGAATATTGTCAAACCTAATTATTATTAAAATAATAATACGTTATGATGTTGAAATGCGACCAATTTGTATAACTGTATAAGGGTGTGAATATGTTCAAATTCCGTTGCTTGTTATATGAAAACGTTATAAAATCATCAATAAGCAGAATATAATATTATCATTGAATTATTTTTTTTGCAACTGCATATCTGATTAATGCCGCAGTATTACGTACGCCAGTTTTAGTGATCATATTTTCGCGATAACCTTCTACCGTTCTTTTGCTTGTGAATAGTTTATCGGCTATTTCTTTACTTGTAAATCCATCAGCTAACAGTAAAAGCACTTCCATTTCTCTGGCAGAGAAATTTATAACGCTATCCAAATCCGATTCTGTCACCTGAACTTCATCAAGCAAGTGCTGAACAAACTTGTTAGTAAGCTCAGAACATACATAATTATCACCTCCAAATACGTGTCTTATGGCAAACATCAATTCGTCGGGATTTACATTTTTTAAAACATAACCTTTAACCCCGGTTTTGAGTGCTTTTAAAACAAACTCTTCACCGTCAACCATACTTAAGATCAGCACTTTCAAATTGTTATATTCTGATATCAATTTTTCGATAGTACTTAACTCGTCCGCTTCAGATAAATTGATATCAGTTATCAGTACATCTGGCTGCATGCCAGTACTAAGCAATTCAAAAACTTCGTCTACATTACGAACATCATCCAAAATATTCATATCCTTTTGAATCTCTAACATTTTACGCATGCTATAGCGTAAAACGTGATGTTCTTCGGCAAGGATGATATTTATGACTGAACTTTCCATAATGGTGATAACTGACTGATAAGGTAACGGTTACGACTTATTACATTTAAAAGTCTCGCTTCAGGGTAACGCCATATAACCTTGGATTACCCAAATGGGTTGCACCAAAATCATATGCATAATCAATATAATGTTTATTAGTGATATTATTAGCCCATATAAAAACGTCAACGTATTTTGATGTTGCTCCAAAACGGCAGTTAAATTGGTTGTAAGCGTTTTGTTTGATATTGTTTGCCAGATCAAAATACTGCGTGCCCGTCAATTTCCACTCCGGTCGTAAAATAAGCCTTACCTCGTTTTTATAATTTAGCGGTTTCATAAGCTGTATTGCCAGCATTGAAGTAACGTCTGGCGTAAAGATCTGCCGGTTATTATCATAGTTTACGGTTTCGCCATTGCTGGCTAATTGGAGGTTTTTATACCGTGCATGCGTGTAACCAAAGTTGTAATCAATACTTAACCATTTCCAGGTATTGGCTTGCAGGGTTAATTCGGCTCCTTTACTATTAAGTACGCCTGTATTTTTAATCACTGTTATTGCATCTGGCAGTATAAGGGTAGGCACTTGCGCGTTGTTTACGTGCGTGTAAAACAAAGACATGTTTAACCTTAATTTCTTATCAAAGAACAAATTTTTGAAACCTAATTCATAATTGCTACTATATTCCGGCTGATAGGCAACTAAAGGAACCTGAGATGGGTCGCCGGAGAGTTGGCTGATGCCGCCCGCCCTGAATCCACGGCTAAAAGCGCCGTATAGGTTTGATAAGTCGTTAATGGTATATAATAAGCTCACCTTCGGCGTAATTGCGTTGAAAGACGCCTTTGCAAACGTGTCCGGCCTGAATACTGCGCTTTCTCCTCCGTCGGGTTGGTACTCACCAATTACATTTGTTTTTTTGCTTTCATGATCATAACGGATACCTGCTGTTAAATCCAGTTTCGGAACTATGGTATATGTTAACTGGCCAAATATGGCAGTACCATAGTTGCGTTCGGTATTGGTATTGATGTTTGTAAGGTTAGGTGGGGCTCCAAGTGCGGCTGCATCATCGCCATAGTGTGTGCCTTGTTTTGTAGGGCTGTATTTATAAAATCCATATACCCCTGTTGTCCATTTAAAATCGGATAGCGTTGCAGGTGACGAAAATCTAAACTCCTGGGTAGCAACTTCAACCTTGTTAAATTTGGTTCCATAATTATTAATTATCGAAACTGCATCTAATGGCGAAAAATCCCCATCAATAGGGGTGGTGTAAAACCTGTAGTTTTTCTGGTAAGCACTGCTTGATATGAAATTGAAATCCCTGCCTTTGTAATTGATAGCTAATGATGTGTTGATGATATTATCAACCATTGTTGTAGTTGCGTTTTGATTAGCCGTAAAAGGCTTGCTCAGCGCCTCATCCGGCGATCCTGCCAACGCAAATGGCCCATTGTTCCTGTTAGCGTAGTTTTTCACATTTAGCGTGATGCTCAATGTTTGTGTAGGTAAATACTTTAAATAATAATTGCCTAAAAAGGAGTGTTGTTTATCAAGCTTGTTACCATTGTATTCGTTTGTGTAAAAGCCACCAAATGTGTTGTACAAACCAGCAACGCCGAGAAAAAGCTTGTTGCTTATAAGCGGTAACCGTAAGCCAAGGCTGTAACGCTGCGTGTTGTAGCCAGCCACATCAACCTCCGCAAATCCTTCGGCGGTATTTGAAGGCTGTTTTGTTACTACATTTATTACACCACCCATAGCATTTCTGCCATATAGCGTGCTTTGTGGGCCGCGTAACACCTCGATTCTATCTACATCAAAAAGCTGTGGAATGTAGGTATCCAGGCTAAATTGGTTAACATCATCAATGTAAGTGGTAACAGCAGGGTCGTAAGATGTGTTTACGATACCTCTTATTGACGTAACATTTCGATTATCGCCAGGGTTAGAGGCAAATAAATTTGGGACTATACCGCCAATATCTTTTAAGTTCCAAATTCGGTAATTGTAAATCTGATTGGCAGAAAGTGACGAAACACTTGCCGGTACATTTTGCAAAGATTCTTCCCTCTTTTGTGCGGTTATAACAACTTCATCGAGCTGCCTATCCGATCTGTTTAATACGATATCGATGTTGGTTAGCTTACCATTAACATCGACGGTAGTATTTAAGGTACTGTAACCGAAATGGCTAAGTTCTAAGATATATTTCCCCTGAGGTATATGTTTGAATTGAAAAGTGCCTGATTTGTTAGTTGTTGATGAATAATTGGTATTGATTAACCTTAGCGTCGTGTTTTCTAATAAATTACCGTCTGCGTTTTTAACGGTTCCGGATAATGTTTGCGCGTGTGCTGATATTATTAAACTACAAAATATTGTAACAGATAAAAGGAATTTCATAAATGAAGATCAGTATTTCAACTAAAGTAATAATAGCGACACGCTTTACTCCTAAAGTGCGAAATGTGTGTAGTAAACTGTGTAAGCAAGGTTTCGCTATGGTTGATATCCTTAACTAATAGATGACTGTCAAAAAAAAAAGCAGTTTTTGAGATGAGTATTTGCTTTAATACTCTATTGTTCGTCAACCGTGGCTGCTACGCCTAAACCTTGACGAATAACATCTCTGAGAGGGGTATTTACGCGATGTTTAAGTTCTGTGTTAAAGTCGTCAAATCCTTTTTGAATTACTTCCAACCTGTTTTCAGAGAACGCAAATGGAAGGGCTTCTGTATTAGAAGATTGAATAATAAATGCAAGTTGTGATGATTGCGCTGCATCATTTTCGTCAAAAAAAGAATTTCGTTTTCCAAGATAATATCCGGTTAAATAATCTCCAAATGCAAGAGTTTCGCTTTCGTTTAATGATAAGCGATATTTTTTGATCAGAAACTTAGTATACTGTTGCATGATAAAAACGCCGATACATCTGTCAAGCAAACGCTCAGACTGAAGTTCTTTAAGATTATCAATGTTTAAGTAAATAGCATTTTTAGTTGCAGAGGTATCAATATGACTTTGCAACGATTCCAAGCAATCGTTATCATAATACCCGTATGGGATCTGCGTCATGAAAGCAACTGAAAAAAAGGATAATTCTTTATTAACAACACTATCAATTACGGGTAAGTCCAGGGTAGCAATGTTATCTTCAATTACAGTAACCGGGTTTTCAACAATGCGTACAGAAGCCTGGTAGTTCTGACTAAAAGCTTTAGTGAACAGACAAGTTATCGCTATTGTTAAAAACAGTGCTTTCATTTGCTTATTTACACCAAAAATAACTACATCGTTAGGGTGCAAAAAAGCCGGAAAGCCTCTATGTGTTTGTTTACGTGATAATTATACAGCTATTATACAGATACCTGGGTAAAGGCCACACTTTATATAAATCACCATAAAAAGCCAGTTAAATGAAAGTGAAATTCACTATTGTTAATTAATTTAGTTAATTGTTGTATATATTTTAATATATTAGCATTATTATTAAAAATAAGAGGTTAGAACCATCGCTTTAATTAATTTATCTTATGAATCAACATCAGGGTCAAGTTCTTGAGTATATCGTAAGGAAGAAGGGATATAACATTTCTGAATTAGCATTAAAGATGGGGGTAAACCGGCGATCTGTTTACAACTGGTTTAACCGGCGTTATATCAAAAAAGATTTGTTGGCTAAATTAGGTAGTGTTTTACAACACGATTTCTCTGCTGAACGGTCCGATATGCATCATCCAATTGATCTTGTTGAATTACCTGAAAAACAATCTCAAGTATTAGCAGAAGGACAAGATTGGAAAAGCAGATATATTAAACTTCTTGAAGACTACCATCAAATGCTTAAGAATCAAGTTGTTCGTTCAACCGAAAATCAATCTGTAGCCTGATCTCAATTATGATTTTTTGATTCCTCATCACAAACAAACTTCGTAGTAGGGGGATAACTACTTTTGTTTGCTAAAATGTACCCGGAGTGGGGTATCGTTATTGGCAGTGCAATTACTGAATTTCAACCAGAAGGTCGTTGTACCTCTCCAGTAATGATAAATATTTATCCTTGTAAAATTCATTTTCGCTATGTGTGGTATTCACTTGTGGCAGATGTATTTGGCCAACTTTTGATATAACCTTAAAATCATCGCTCACAAAAAGTTCAGGAAACTCCTGCGAGAAATCATGTCTTAACACACAGCCTATGTTAAAAATGATATCAGCCTTTAAATGTTTTTGGTTAAACCAGTTGTAAATAGATCTTCTATTTACATGAGTATTGCGTGCCAGGTCGCTGATACTGTAACCATTTTTGCGCACAATGTACTCAATAATCTGTCCGTGATGTTTGTCCATGACTTTAATGTAAGTATTGTTTTTACTTAATAAATAGATAAAATTCGGAGGTATAAAATTAAGTAATCATAAAAGTTTAAACCATACGTATAAATACCGAAAATAGATGTATAAATACCCTATTAACGATTGATTGCTGTCAAAACGTAAATCTAAGTTATTAATATACACATACATATGCTTATAACCCCAGTTCACCTACTTTGAACTTTAAGTGAATTGTTTAAGCCACTGTACCACTATGAGTTGTAAAATAAACTTCTTTCTCAGAATTATCTCAAAATCTGAACATCAACTTTCCAATTTTTTACTCAGGTAGCACACAGCTGTTCAATATTTTCACACATTTTACATTATTACACAACATGTTATACACTTTCGGGATAACGAAAAATACACGGTCAATAACCAATATTTTTACAGTAAATCAAAAAGTATAACTATGCAAAATTTAAATTACTTAAAGAGAAATGCCACATCGAAATATAATCGCTTCTCGGTTATTAAGCGGGCAGGCCTCGCGTTATTATTATTATCAACAATAATAACAGGCTGTAAAAAAGACAGCACACCGGCAAATGGAGACAGGGATTACGGTTATGCGAAAATCGTTGTTAAATGCGAAAAGAAGTGTAATGTTTCTTACGTTAACCCAGATAATAAAAATGCAACGTTTGAAGTTACCGCAAATACAGCAGTTTATTACCCAAGATATCAGCGCAACTACAATCTTAAAATCACTATAACTCCAACAGAACGCCAAAATGTCGAGTTAGGAGTTTACAGCAGAGAAGAAAAACAGATTTTTTTCAACCCAAGTATAAGAGAAGCAAATGTTGACTGGGTTACTGAAGTTACAATACCATAACGGGTTACTGAAGTTACTATACCGTAATAACAAATAACGGCCATAATTAGCGAATGCTTATTATGGCCGTTATGTTTTTCTTAGATCTTTATGTGTTATAATGATATTCTAAGATGTGATCATTCAAATTTCCCAAAGAAAAATTCCTTACAAAGAATACCATAATTTGCGAAGAACTTATTATGGTATTTTTTTTAGATCGTGACATTACAGTCTATGTATTATTATAATATCTAAGAAGCGATCTTTCAAACATCTCCATAGGGATCTTACTCGTAAGTTTCTGAGAAACAATCTTCCAAGATTCTTGCAAAAAAAATATCTTATAAGGCTGTTCCTCATAAGATATTTTGTTTACAGGGGAAATAATCCTTACAATGTTATTTCATTCCCGAGGCGCTTAACAAGCAAATTATTATATTTTTCTAATAGCGCTATATATCTGTCTTTCCAGGCTATATTTTCAGGCATCTCATTGTTACTACCGCCCTGGGTATTCATAAAAACTTCCTTGTTTTGTTTGCTGAAGTGATCTTTAGTAAACAATTCAGGAAATTCTACAGAGAAGTCATGATTGATAACACAACCAATTTTGTAAATAATTTCCGGCTTAAGATATTTTTGGTTAAACCAGTTGTAAACTGTTTTCCTGTTAATTACTGTTAGTCTGGCAATTTCACTTATACTGTACCCGCCTTTTCTTATCACTAACTCTACAATTTGTCCGTAATGCTTGTCCATGATTAAAATTTTAGATCAGTCTTTATAATGAATGTCTTTTCGGTCTAATTTTACGGTAAGTGCGCAGTTTAGATTCTTGATGATCATTACTACAGATTTACCTTGTATCTGGTGGATCTCACCTTCGTGGTCAGTCAATGGCCCCATTTTTACTTTGATGTTATCTCCAACCTTGAGGTTGCTTAACGATACAGATTCTACATCTGAGTAGTTTTCTACTATGGTTTTTATACGCTCAATTTCAGAGTCGTTAATGGTTGCTGGTTTACCGCCTCGTGATATGTAAGTAAGTACGCCGGAAGTTCTCATTGCTTTAGCAAGTTCTACCGGTGTAGCGTTAACGAACAAATAAGAATTGAACAAAGGCATTTCAACAACCTTTTTTCTGTCAACCCATTGTCTGTTTGTTTTAACAAGCGGGCAAAAAGAATTGATGTTTTGCTCGTTTAGGAGCTTGTCAATTTTCTTCTCCCATCTCGACCTTGTATAAAGCACCATCCAATGTCTGTTGGCTGTTTGTATCATAAGTTTGATGTTAAATATTTGTATTGCACATTGTTAGATGAACAATTGAAAATTTATAAACACTTTCGTGTTTTATTGAAATAATTGCTTTTTATATAGCTAAAACGCGCAATTATGTCAATGTTTTTTACACATCTAAATTAAGGTAAAGCATATATTTATACAGGTATTTGGGCTGATTGTGTACTAACCTGTGATACTCTGGGAAAGGCTTAAAGTGCTCTTAAATGCTTGGTATATACTCAATTGAAGCGTTTAATAGGTGTTTTAAACACACTAAGGCTGGTAAACATGAAATGGGGTAGTGTATAATAATTTCTCACATTATTACACAGGTATGTGCACATTTTCACACTCTTATCAAAAAAATGTACAAGCGTGTCACCGCGTGTATTATTTACAATCTATTATTTAGAATTGTACCACGTAAAGCGGTAGCTAACTTATTGTTACTGAGATAGCGAAGCTGTATCTAAACCAAATTTATCACAGGATTAGTGTCATAGAAATGAAGTCGATTTTAAGATCATTAGCGTTGATCGTGCTGGCCCATTTTGTTATTGTGTCAAACGCACGCACCAAAAGTATCAGAGTAGCTGCATCTTTAAAACAGGATACTTGTCCAAACGTAAGCACGTTGCCTTGTAGTGCTATTACTGTTAGTACACCATTTAGCCTTGATTTTAATAGCCCGGTACCAAACAGTATCAATGATAAAAATGGTTTGGGCACCGGTTTTACAACTGTAAACAACTATTCGGGTACAAGATTAACGCAAGATGGCCAGCCTACAAACACAGCTGTTAGGGGTTATGAGCAATCGAAAATAAATTTAACGGGTGGCAGATTGCTGCTAACTGCCAATAAAGGGATAGATTACCTAACTAACAACAATCAACTAAATGTTCTAGGGGCGCAAATAGTGGCAGCTAACAAGCTGCAGTTGGAGGTAAAGGTAGTCAATCCCTTTAATGGTACACAATCTCAACAAGCCGGTTTATGGTATGGTATCAATGATAAAACATTTATTAAGCTTAGCGTAACCGGTAATAAAGTAGAGCTTAGAAAAGAATATAACGATGTATCAAGTACCGCGGCAGGTACTGCCAATCCTGATCAGCGCGTTACAGCAGTAATAAGCGGACTTAGTACCCAAACCGTTACTTTAAGGCTGATCATAGACACCCAGCACAACACTGCCGAAGGTTTTTATTCAACAAATGGCACCAATTTTTTAAATGCCGGAGCGGGTTATCCATCTTCGCAGATTAGCGTAGTAAATATGGGCATCACATCAGGTAATGTTTTTGCAGGTATTTACGCCACTTATCGCAACGGAACCTCACCTGTTGTTTATACATTTGATGATTTTAATATTACCAGTACTGTTATCGCACCATTTAGCGGTTGCCCTTTAATAAGTACGGTGCCATGCGCAAACATTAAAGCAACCACCAATCCTTTTAAACTTACTTTTGATCAATCGGTGCCAAACAGTATTAACGATAAGAACGGTGTAGGCACAGGCTTTACAACGGTTAATAACTACTCAAAGCCAAGATTAGCAGAAGACGGGCAACCATCGTTACAGGAAGTGCCTGGCTATGAGCCGTCAAGAATCAATGTTAGCGGCGGAAGATTACAGATAACCGCCAATAAAGGGATTGATTTTTTAACGAATAACAATCAGTTGAATGTATTAGGGGCTCAAATAGATGCTGCAAATAAAGTTCAGCTTGATGTTAAATTGATAAATCCCTATAATGCTACCCAGTCTCAACAAGCCGGGCTATGGTATGGTATAGATGATAAAACATATATAAAACTGGGAGTAACCGGTAACAAGGTCGAGCTACGTAAAGAGTTTAATGATGTATCAAGTAGCGTTGCGGGTAGTTCCAATCCCGATCAGCGGGTTACTGCGGTTATATCCGGTTTAAATACACAGACCGTTAGTTTACGTTTAATTGTTGATTCTGTAGCGCAAACCGTTCAGGGCCTGTATTCTACAGACGGTGTAAATTATAAGAGTGCGGGTGCAGTTGGTTATGCTCAGTCGTTCTTAAACATAACAGGTTTAAATGTTACCACAGGGCAGCTTTACGCCGGTGTATTTGCTACTTACCGAAATGGCACAAGCCCGGTAACCTATACGTTTGACGATTTTAGCATAACAAGGACTCAATCAGTTACGCAGCCAACCCAACCTTTAAATACACTTCGTTTTTCAAAAGATACGGTGAGTTTTACGGTTGTTAAGAACGGGCCCCTTATTGCGCAATTTGTTAGCGTAACGGGCAATCCGGTAACAAATGGTGTATCGCTGGCTAAGATAAATGCGGATTGGCTTACATTGCCAGCAACTTTTAACGGAACTTTACAGCTTAATGCACAAAGCATTAGCACCGCTTTAAATGCGGGGCATTATGAGGGCCTTGTAGCTGCTGCAGCGCTTGGGTATGCTTCAGATACATTACATGTTAATTTAACAGTGGTTGACGCCCCGCAACAGCAAGCTATTAATGTAAACTTCCAGGATGCTGCAACAATCCCACCAACGGGTTATGTTCGTGATTATGGGCAGCCATACGGGGATAGGACAGGCTTGTACCAGGGAGCGCAAAGATATGGCTGGAGAAAACGGTCAGATGGCTCGCTGCTAAGTTTGGTTGGTAACGGCCGCAATCGAAATACACCTGAAGACATTGTTCTCGCTACGGTATTTCATATGCAAGCAAACGATATCAGCGGTACTTTTACTGGCGTTAAAACAGAAGGTTATTGGGAGATAAAAGTGCCTAACGGTACTTATGATGTCACAGCTACGGTAGGGGATGGCCAGGTAAATATGGCTCCTGAAAGCCACAGCTTGGTGATAGAGGGCGTAAGCGCGATTTCAAATTTTGTGCCTGCCGGTAAAAAAGGGGAAATAGGCCGCTTTAAAACCAAAACCGTTAGGGTAAATGTTACTGATGAAAACCTTACTATAAAAGCAGATGGCGGCACCAATACAAAAATTAACGGTGCAAGCATTGTGCCTGTATCGTTAAACCCGTATCTATTTTGGAGCGCCGGCACCAAAAATGTTGTACTGAAAAAAGGCGGCCCAAGTAGCAATAATATAATGAGCTTAACACTTGGCGGCTCAGATAACCTTGCAACATCCTACAGCTTAACAACCCAATACACAGGTAGCACTACTGGTTGGTTAAATTGCACACAAACAGTCGTAGGCACACAATCAAATGTCACCTTCAACTATAATGCGGCACAAAATTTACCGGTAGGGGTCTATTACGCTACTGTTAAGGCCGCGGCGTCGCAATACACCAGCGCCGACTTTAAATTGCAATTGAACGTAGTTGATACTTTAAGGCCTTACGTAAAATCTTCATCTCCGGCTAATGCTTCTACTAATGTAAGCGTTAATACCGTGAGCATAGCGGCCAATAACTTGAGTGTACCGGCTGTGGCCGGTTTTAATGGCGGTGTTAATAATACTACCATAACTGATACTACAGTTAAATTATTTAAGATAGTTGATGGTGTACAAACCAAAATTAGCGGTACTGTGCAAGGAACTGGCGGCGGGGATGCCATAAGCTTTTCGCCAACTACCATACTTGAGCCCAATACTCTTTATAAATTTACAATTACAGATGGGGTCAAATCAAATGCCGGTTCTCCGTTTGTGCCTTATGAATCTACATTTGTAACAGGCGACCTTTTGGTAGATTCTGCGAGCATGTTAAATGCACAATTTACAAAAGTAGCTATCCCGGGTACTCAAAATATTAAATACTCGAGTTTAGCGATTGGGCCGGATGATAAGTTTTACGCGTTGCGACTAAACGGTGCTGTTGAAAGGTATACTATTGATCACAGTACAGGTATGCTTTCTAACAAGCAAATGATAAATACTTTAGTGAATAAGTATGGCAACCGTACTGCAATAGGATTGGTTTTCGACCCATCATCAACGCCAGCCCAACCGATATTATGGATTTCTCATTCATCCAGTGGTTTAACTGCAGCGCCTGCTTTTGATGGCAATATATCGCGTTTATACGGCGACAGTTTGCAGTTGGAGAATTTAATGGTTACAAAACTACCGCGGTCTTCAAGAGACCACATGACCAACAGCTTGGCCTTTGGCCCCGATGGTGCGTTATATATATGCCAGGGTAGTAATTGCTCGGCAGGTGCATATGATGACGACTGGCAACGCGACGAAACTTTGCTTGCCGGAGCAGTATTACGATTAGATCTTACTAAACTTAGTACCTACACACTGCCGCTAAATGTGCAAACCACATCTAATTTAACATTGATAAACAGCGCACCCGCAGATGCAGCTACAATGGGTGATGGAAGCTATAACCCTTACGGCAGCTTATCGCCATTAACGATATACGCCTCTGGTGTACGCAATGCTTTCGACCTTTTGTGGCACTCAAACGGGCAGTTATATGTACCTGCAAATGGCTCGGGTGGTGGTGGTAATTCGCCTGCATCTGTAAACGGCACCAGACGGCCGGATGGCAGCATTTACAATGGCCCTGTCATACCATCTACCAAAGGTGTACCTGTACAGGTTGACTGGTTATTTAGAGTGAACCCAACAAAACCGATAGGTTATTATGGTCACCCTAATCCTTTGCGTGGTGAGTATGTGATTAACCGTGGTTATGCTGATAACCCATTATACTCACCTGCAATTGTGCCTGATGTAAACTACAGAATAGGCTACAATTTTGGGCTAAATCATTCGCCTAACGGTGTTCTCGAATACAAAAGCAATACGTTTAACGGCGTTTTAAAAGGAAAAATATTGGTTTGCCGCTTCAGTGGTGGTGGGGATATCGAGGTAATGCAGCCAGGATCGATGGTGAAAATAGACACCCTGGGCAGTAACGATGCCACTTATGACATTGTTAAAGTTACAACCGGATCTGGTTACAACGGTTTAGTTGGTATGTCTGGATTTGCAAATCCGTTGGATATTGTTGAAGATACCAATACCGGCAACTTATATGTATCAGAACTGAATTGGAACGATAACCCGAACCAAACGGCACAAATAACGTTGTTGCAAGCTCAGTCTGTACCTGCGCCGCCAATGCCTATGCTTGCGGTAACGGCAGAAATAGAGCGGCCGGATAATGACAACAGAAAGGTCTACAGTATCAATCTTTCTAATAGGGGAGATGGCATGCTTGCGGTAAAAAGCATTGCACTTGCCGGTAGTGCCAGTAAGTTATTTAATGTGCAGGATATTGAATTGCCAACAGCTAAGAAGCCATTGACACTTCAAAAGAATAGTACATTAAACTTCAATATTAAAGCAAGGATGTCATCTAACAGGTCTGTTACCAAATTGGTAGTTACTGATGTTAATGATGTTACGAGAACTATTGAGCTGAATAACCAGGCCGATACAACAGCTAAACGAGGGGAACAACTTGTATCTGGCAACAGAACAATAGATGCGATAATTGACCAGCGACAATTAGTTTCATACCCTAATCCAAATACCGGAAATATTATTTATATTCAACTCAAAAACTTTCAGCACCGGGAAAACGTAAATGTTGCGTTGTATGATATGATGGGCAAAATGCTGAAGCAACAAAAAGTAGCTGTTGACGCAAACGGTCAATTCGCAACACAATTTAGCATAGAAAATAACAGTTTAAACAAATTTTATATTGTAAGGGCCGTGTACGATTCCGGTTCCAGATCATCTAAGATTATTATTAATTAGTTCGCTCCCTAACAAATTTATTAATGATTAATTTATTCAAGAAGTACGCTTTCGTTATACTCCTTATTATTGCCACCTCAACCCTGATCATTGTTTTAGTAACACGCGCATACTTTGGACAAGCGTCTGTTAACGGAAAAAAAGATTTTCAATTATCGTCGGGTTTTGTTTTAGCGCAAGTACCTGAAATTGCGCCCATCAAGATCAACTTTCAGGATGAAAAGACAGTACCTCCCCCAGGTTGGATGAAGGATATAGGCGAACCTTTTTCAGCCCACGCCGGTGTTTATCAAGGTTCCCAACTCATGTACGGTTGGAAGTCGGCTAAGAATAACCAGCCCATTGATTTGACAGGTAATGGCCGTTCGCGTACAGAGCCTGAGGATGTGTTGATATCTACTTTCGTACACATGCAGGCTGATGATATCGGAATACGCTATGGTGCTTTTAAAGGTGTAAAAGCTAAAGGCTATTGGGAGATAAAAGTGCTTAACGGCGTTTATAAAGTTGCTGTAGCCGTAGGTGATGCAATTGGCAAAGCCGAAGAAATTGATTGCATAAATGTTGAAGGGGTACAAACGGTTGTAAACTTTAGACCTATCGGTAAAATGCGTAGTCCGGGCCGGTTCAGAACCGCGGTAGTTACCGTAACAGTTCAAGATGGATATTTAACCATTGATGCAAACGGTGGTAAAAACACAAAGATATGTTACGCCGAGATCACGCCGGTTACCATGATGCCATATGTTTATGTGACGTCAGAAAATCAGAATTTACTGGTTAATAAAGATGAGGCAAGTAAAGCACCATTTATAAATCTTAAAATAAATAACTCTACCCATGAGCATGTAGCCTATAATTTAAAAGTAGATTACAAAACCTCCGCTAAGAGCTGGCTTAATTTTAAAAGTGAAACCGCTAAAGGAGATTCTGTAGTGAAAATAGACTACAGTGCTGCTGCAAAATTACCGGTAGGCATTTATTCTGCCCAGATAACAGCAAGCTCTAAAGCTTATACGAGTAACACCATTAACATTCAGTTACGTGTGGTTAATGATAAACAGCCTCATGTTATCTCATCTACACCCGTTAACGGATCAAGTGTAGGGGAGAATTTTACCATCGCAGCAAATGAACTTTATCTACCGGCTGTTAAAGGGTTTAAAGGTGGTATTGATAATTCTACTATCAATAATACAACTGTTAAGCTTGTAAAGATCGATAATGGCGAAGCTGTAACCGTAGCCGGAAATGTACAGGGTACAGGTGGTGGCGATGCAGTGAGCTTTACTCCATTGCGCCCTCTTGAACCTAATACCGCATACAAATTTGTGGTAACAGATGGAGTAAAAACATACAGCGGGCTCCCGATGGCAAGATATGAGTCGTTTTTTACTACTCAGGCAGAACCTATAGATTCTACCAAGATCATTAACGCATCTTTCACAAAGATATCTCTACCGGGAACTCAAAATAAAAAGTATACTTCTTTAGTTTTTGGGCCGGATGACAGGTTTTATGCTTTGCGGATGGATGGAAGTATAGAACGTTATGAGGTAGACCATAGTACAGGAATGTTAAGCGGGATGCACCTGATTAACACTCTCGTAAAAAAACGTGGTCAGGCAACAGCTATCGGCCTCACGTTTGATCCGGTATCAACAACTCAGAACCTGGTAGCCTGGATTTCTTATTCATCGGCGGGCTTTAACGCTGCGCCAATGTTTGACGGCCGGATCTCTAAACTGAGCGGCCCTAATCTTGAGAACGAGCAGCAAATGATAGTTAATCTGCCGCGCTCAACCCGCGATCACATGGTTAACAGTATGGCATTTGGCCCTGATGGTGCCTTATACATATCTGTAGGTAGCAACAGTTCTGCCGGTTTATATGATAAAGGATGGCAGCGCGATGAAACATTATTGGCAGGATCAATATTAAGGTTGGATCTTAAAAAGTTAAGCGGGTATCCGTTGCCGCTTGATGTTAAAACAACTAACAATAAGGATCTGATAAATCAGGCGTCAACCACTTCAGCAAAAATGAGAGATGGTTCGTACAATCCATATAGCGTCAATTCACCGCTAACCATTTTTGCCTCTGGCATACGTAATGGCTATGATATGGTTTGGCACAGTAACGGGCAGTTATATGTTCCGGCCAACGGTTCTGGCGGTGGGGGTAATTCTCCGGCATCTATGAACGGAACGCGCAGGCCAAACAATACTTTCTACAACGGAGCCGACATTCCGGCAACCGAAAATGTTCCGGTTCAGCACGATTGGTTATTTCGCATTAACCCTTATAGACCTGTCGGTTATTACGGTCACCCTAACCCGCTACGTGGCGAGTACGTGATAAACAGAGGATATGCCGACAACCCGGGTTACGCCCCAAGTATTAAACCCGATCCAAATTACCGCGGAGCGGCTTTTGATTTTGGATTTAACAAATCGCCTAATGGCGTCATCGAGTACAAAGGCAACGCATTTAATGGTGCGCTTAAAGGCAAATTATTAGTTTGTCGTTTCAGCGGTGGCGGCGATATAATGGTATTGGAGCCGGGTTCGCTTGTAAAACAACCTTTGTTAAATAACCAGAATGATGGTATTTATGATATTGTAAAAGCTGCCAGTGGTTCTGGTAACTATGGTTTGCACGGGATGGTAGGTTTTGCAAATCCTTTAGATATTGTAGAAGATACCAAAACCGGCAATCTGTACATAAGCGAATTTAACTGGAATGAGAATCCTAATCTTACATCGCAGATCACACTGCTTAAGGTAGATGATAAACAAAAGGATCAACGTATTGCTAATAATACATATAGAAAAAAATAATCAGTTTTAGCCTGTAGGAAACTCTGCAGGCTAAAGCTAATATCCCTAACTTCATGAAAAAACTATACCCCTTCCAATCGCGTGGGCTGCTCGCCTTTGCTTTGTTTTATTTAGTAACGTTATTTTTCTCGGTACCGGCTTTTGCAAAAGTATCTGTGGCTTATAGCATGATGCAAGACACTTGCAGTCCGATAAGCACGCTGCCATGTGCATCGCTTGAAGTGCCGACGCCTTACAGTCTTACCTTTGATTCATCCCTGAATAATTCCATATTAGATAAGGATGGATTGGGTACAGGCTTTACTACGGTAAATACGTATTCGGGTGCCCGCCTTTCTGCAGATGGTCAACCGACGAATGCAGCTATACCCGGATATGAACCGTCAAAAATCAGCATTGCCGGGGGCAGGTTGCTATTAACTGCTGGTAAGGGAATAGATTATCTGACAAATAACAACCAAATAAATATTTTGGGAGCAAAGATTGCGCCTGCAGGAAAGCTGCAGCTTGAAACCGATATAGTTAACCCTCTTAACGGTACACAATCTCAACAAGCAGGTTTATGGTTTGGGCTAAATGATAAAACCTTTGTAAAACTTACAATTTCAGGAAATAAAGTTGAACTGAGAAAAGAGCTCAACGACGTTTCTGCAACTGGCAATGCAGATCAACGCATTACCGCGGCAATCAGCGGATTGAATACCAAAACGGTAAGATTACGCATCGTGATAGATTCACTACAAAATACCGTTGAAGGTTTTTATTCAACAGACGGCGGCGTAAACTATTTAAGTGCCGGTGCAACATATGCATCACCTTCATTAAGTATATCCGGCATGGGCTTAACTACTGCCGGGGCTTATGCGGGTATATATGCCACATATCGCAATGCAACATCTGCAGTTACTTACGCTTTTGATAATTTTTCAATACAGTCATTTGCAGCTCCGGTAGTTCCGGTGTCTCAGACAGTTAATATTAATTTTCAACCGTCTACCTCATCCATACCTGCAGGTTATCTTGCAGATACAGGTTTACCGTTTGATTCTACACGTAAGTACGGTTGGATAAGCCCTACTACAGGTTCTCCTGTAAATCTTAGCGCTAACATGCGTGCCAGAACCAGTACAGGCGATGCAAGGCAACTTACTTTGGTACAGATGCAGGCTTCAGCCAGCGGTCAGGTGCCTGGAACTTGGGAATACGCTGTAGCCAACGGCCTCTATCGCGTTACCATAAGTGCCGGAGATAGTGGCTATTACGACAGCACTAACCAGCTAAACATAGAGGGTCTGCCAACTATTGCTGATTTTACCGGGTCAGCTTCTAATAAATATAAAACTGCAACTGCCGTTGTACAGGTAAATGACGGCAAACTTACTATTGATGCAACAGGTGGCGTTAACACTAAAATGAACTATATTACATTTGAGCCTGCAACAACGGTTACCGATGTAACAAAGCCTACTACTACAGCCAGATTTGTTGGTACTGCAAAAGGAACAAATACTTATGAAGACCAAGCGCAAGTGTTTTTATCAGCAACAGATGCCGGCGGCTCGGGTTTAGCAACATTTCAGTATAGTCTAAACAACGCCGCCTATGTAGATTATAAAGCGCCTTTTGTTGTTACCGCGCCTGGCACTTATAGTATGAATGTTAATGCTGTAGATGGCAATGGCAATCAAACAGTAAATACTTACAATTTTACGGTAGTAGCAGCGCCAACAAACGGTGCATACATGGTTTTGAAAAACATGGATAACTTCCCGTCAAATGACAGGTTAGTTTTTTCATTGATACAGGCACCATGGAGACGCGTTAGTCCGGATACAACACCTTATAACGCAAACCACGATAAAGTTCGCTTACGTATTAATAACAAGGGAACTGGCAAACTTACCGTTAGCAATCTTAAATTATCAAATGTAAGTTCTTGGAAAATAGTTTCTGTTGGTACGGATACTTTAGCTAAAGTGCCCTTCTCTGTAAATACTGGTGCATATACTGATGTTACTATCCAGTTTAAAGCAAAAGATGCTGCATCAAGATTAAAGGTGTTTACCGACACGCTTACCATAACAAGCAACGATAGCGCCTTTGCTGTGAAAAAGGTGATACTAAGTGGTATTTGGCAAAAAGAGGGGGAAGGGGTTAATGAGCCTTACGCCCAACAGATCATAACTGCATTTGGATTCGGCACCACTGTTGGTTATGCGCATGATGACAATGGCAATAAGGGAACCACAAAAATGCCAAGTTCGAGCGAGATCAATGGTGCTTTCTTCACCAAGGCCGATCCAGCCAGACCTATAACTGTGGTACAAGTAGCAGCATATCACGGATGTTGTAGTGCAGTAGAATCTATCAGGTATTACAAAAAAGGATCTACCTCATCTTCAAACATTGTTACCCATAATAATTTAGACGGGCAATCTGTACTGCCTCGCATTACCGGCTCGAGCACTAATTTGGCTCAGGCTACTTTTGATCCTACCGGAGTTTTCGGCTTTAAAGTTGGTTCATCAAATTCTGATAGAACTCAGAATTTCAACGGGTTAATAGGCATCAGGTTCTTAAAAGCTTTTGACGGAGCCGGGAATATTATTCCTAACGCTTACTTTTTAGATTGCGATTACCTGGGTACATCGTTTACCAATTATGATTACCAGGACAACATCTATTATGTAGAAAATATAAAACCAGACTCAGGTACAGTATATAATTCAATTTTAGGTTCAGTACCGGTTACAGCGGTAAACTTCAACACTACGTTAGTTAACAATACTTCTGTGTATCAGCTAAACCTTAAAAATTTGGGTCAAACTTATCCAAACGGTACAAGTGACCCTGTTACTAACTTAAAGAGTGCTCAAATAGTTGGGCCAAATGCATCAGAGTTTTCTATACCAGCGTTTGGTGCCTCAACCCTGAATGCACAGGCTACTCGTACGGTTAATGTTACCTTTAAGCCAACCAGTATTGGCATTAAAAATGCTACGTTGTTGGTTAATTACAATAGTGCGGCATCACCGTTGCGCATACCGCTATATGGCGTTGCTAATACGAGCACACAAATGGTTAACGTTGTGAAACGCATCAAAGGCGGTTCTGATGTAAATGTTACCATAGGAGGGTTGCCTTACGAAGCTGATAAAAATTACCGCAAAGGATCTATTAAGTTAGATAAGCAAACCATAACCAGCGAAGTGTTGAGCACAGATATTGATACGCTGTATCAAACTTACTTGTCTGCTGCTGCTGATTTGGCCGAAACAAGATATGAGATACCAATTACCAATGGCAGTTATTTGCTGCGCATGCATTTTGTGGAAAATTACTGGACAGCGCCTGGCCAAAGGGTATTTGGGATAAACGTCGAAAATGTACCGGTATTAACTAATTTCGATATCTTCAATGAGGTAGGTTATCGCAGGGCACTTGTGAAAGATTTTGCCACAACCGTAAATGATGGCGTACTTACCATTAAGTTTAACCCCACAGCAAACCGTGTAGGCATAGCAGGTTTAGAGATATTTAATTTGCAGGATGTTCCGATGTTCTCAGCTTTTGCAAGCAGCTTTACTAATGCCCCGGTTTCTTTACAGAAAACGTTTATAGCTTATCCTAACCCTAACCTTGGCGATATGGTTAATCTACAGTTGAGCAATTTTGGTAAACAGGAAAAAGTAAACATAGCCATAACAGATACCTGGGGTAAACCTATACAGCAGCATACGCTCACAACCGACGAATCTGGAAATATCAATACACCGATCACCTTCAGGAAGGCGTTAACTAAAGGTGTTTATATTATAAATGCTGTATCTGCATCAGGTACCCGTCTATATTCAAAATTAATTGTGCAATAGCATCCCCCGCTGTTGTTGGTACATAATTATTAATTAAAGATATGGGTATAGAAACCTTAAGGATAATGAACATTATGGTGTTGATTTTCCTGTCGTCATTGCTACCAATCAGTTTGGTAGCAATGACTTTTTTGGCTAAACCCAAGAAATCTAAACGTTAATAATTTCTCATTTTTCACATCTTTACACACTATTTTACACTTATGTACCAAACGTGTAATTGGTGGTTTGTTCTTTAATATTTTCATAATCTTTGTATGTAAATGATAAGAGAATTGCTCTTAAGTGATGAATAGGTAATCACTATCGCAAAAAAACTGATCATTTTTCAATAATAAAGATGTCGCTAATGTAAGCGAGATGGCGAAGCCATAATTTCTCCCCAAAAAAGGCTGTCCCAATACACAAAACAAACAAAGATTACCAACCTATAAATCATGAGAAAAATAACCGCCCCTGCGTTTTTGCTTTTCAGTTTACCAGTTATATTATTTTTAAGCTCATGCGGCAGCACTAAAAGGCTTAGATATTTCCAGGATCTACCTGAATCGCACACGGCTTCTGAATTAGCTTTGGCTGCATACACTGAACCGCACATACAACCGGATGATATTTTATCTATCCACATCAATACCATCGATGCCGATGCTACGGCCGCTATTAACGCAAGAAACGTTGGGTACACTAATATGGGTGCACAGGCCCAGGGCGCAACACCACAGGCTGCAGGTACCGGGTACCTTGTTGATAAAGATGGCTACGTAGATATTCCTATTGTTGGGAGACTAAAAGTAGGCGGACTTACCACTGCTGAAGCCAGGGACGCTATTAAAGCAAAGTCGGCATCTTCTTTCAAAAATCCGGTAGTTGATGTTAGATATGCAAACTTTAAGATTACAGTAATAGGTGAGGTTTCCCGACCAGCTACTTATGTATTACCTAATGAGCAAGTAACACTATTGGATGCTATTGGCTATGCCGGCGACTTAACCATTTATGGTAAACGCGAAAATATACTTGTAATAAGAAAAGATGCTAACGGTAAGAACTTTACAGTTAAGCTGGATCTGACACAGAAATCAACACTTAACTCACCTTATTTCTATTTAAAGCAAAATGACGTTGTTTATGTAGAGCCGAACAAAACAAAAGTGCTTAATAATGATAATAATGTTATCAAATACATCACGGCAGCAGCTACAATTTTCACAGCTATTGTGCTGGGTATAAGGTACCTGTAACTTAAGTTGTTAATTATATCTACCCCATACTTTAAATAAAAATCATGAAAAATAATCCGTCAAAAGGAGGATACAACATTGCTTTTTTCGTATCGCAGATAAAAACCTATTGGTATTTATTTGCAGGCAGCCTTATTGTATTTATCGGGCTTGCTTATTTATATAACACCTACGCAACAAAGCAATATTTAATATCAAGTACATTGCTATTACAGCAGCATCCAACTGCGCCCGATGCACAATCGCAATTTGGCAACAGCGGTGCGTCATCAGTACTAAACATAACTGACAACGTTAAAAACGAAGCCGATGTGTTAAGATCGCGTAATTTGATGAAAGAGGTAGTGCAAGACATGAAGCTTAATGTGCTGACATACCAAAACAGTGGCTTAACTGCGATCGAGTTAGATAAAGACCAATCTCCTATAGAGATAAACGTGGTTAAATATAAAGTTGACTCTGTTAAACAACAGCAATATGTGATTAATGTTAACGCTAACTCAGTGAACATCGTAAACGATGACGAAAATATTAATAAAAGAGTAGCCTATGGCAAAACTATCAGCCTGCCTCAATTTGATATTCAGATAACTCGCAGGCCACAAGTGCCTATTTATCAACAAGAGTTTTCTGCAACCATCATGTCTGAAGATGATGCCACAACCGCATTGTTAAACAATTTTGATGCAGAATTTACTGATAAGGCTACAACCACTGTAGCTATTACGCTTTATTACCCCAATTCTAAAAAAGGAGAAGCCATTCTTCAAAGTTTAATGACGCGATATCTGGTAGACAATATCAAGAACAAAAAAGAATCTATTGATACAACCATCAATTTTATTAATAACCGCATAGCTGTGGTAGAAGCCGAGTTGAATGGGATAGAGCAAAAATACCAGGATTATCGCAGTAAAAATCAGATCACAGATATTGAAGACCAATCAAAAGTATTGGTAGGTGATGCAAGCGAGAACGCTACCCGCTATCAACAGCAACAAATACAGCTGCAGGTAATTAATGATTTAAAAAGAAGGTTAAACGATCCGTCTAACAGAGATGTTATCCCCGGGTCGTTAAGCATCCAAAGCACGTCATTCGCTGCCGGCGTAACGCAATACAACAATTTGCTAACCGAGCGTGAGCGTAGGAAATTATCTTACACTGATAGCAACCCGGTGATCCAAAATATAGATCAGCAACTGCAAATTGTTAGAAGAAACCTTTTACAAAACATTGATAGCTACCAAAAAGAAATGGAGGTTAGCACAAGTGGGTTAAATAGCCAAACCAATGCCATCAATGATGTTATCAAAAAGGTACCAGGAAAGCAACGTGCAATTAACGATTTAACAAGACAACAGGAGCTAAAACAACAACTTTACGTTTACTTGTTGCAAAAACGCGAAGAGACAGCGATGGCGAAAGCTGCTGATATGCCTTACTCACGTGTGGTTGATGATGCTAAAAGCAGCAAAGGGCCTGTAAAGCCAATAAAAGCGATCATTTACGTGATGGGATTCTTCCTGGGTTTAGTGGTACCATTTAGCTATGCAAACTCACGCGATCTTTTCCATACTAAGATAGTTACTGAAGCTGATATTGAAAGGCAAACTGATGTTACCATTATCGGTAAGATCGGGCATAATGCTTTATCTGATAAATACCTGGTCGATATCGCTTCACGGTCTCCGGTTACGGAAAGCTTTAGAACTTTGAGAACCAAGCTCGGAAACATTCTCGAGTCAGATCAGTCTCACGTGATTATGATAACATCGAGTGTTAAGGGAGAAGGAAAAACCTTCCTTACTTATAACTTGGGAAGTACTTTGGCAATGTCTGGGAAAAGTGTTGTGTTGGTAGAGATGGACTTGAGAAAACCACGTTTGTCAAACCAATTAGGCCTTGATAACACCAGCAACGGTTTTTCCAATTATATATTGGAGGATCTTGACGTTAGGAGTATAATCAAGCCAAGTAACTTTAGTCCAAACTGTTTTGTGGTTACATCAGGCCCGGTAGTGGCTAACGCAAGTGAATTGCTTTTGAGTGATAAACTTGGCGAGATGATCCAATACCTTCGCAATAAATTTGATTATGTTGTTATCGATAGCTCGCCGGTTGGTTTAGTGTCTGATGCATTGGTTATCCAAAAACATGTAGATATGACCATATACGTTTGCAGGCATAACTATACTGACAAACAGCAAATTGAGATAATCAATGATATCAAAAATAAAGACAACGTAGATAATGTATATGTGGTAATTAACGATGTAGACTTTTCTAAGGCAGGTTACTCCGGCTACGGTTACGGATTGGGTTACGGAGATTAAGTATCTGCTTATAAGATCGGTTACATTTTTTATCTATTATGAGCGCCTATACATTTGAAAATACCGACCCCAATAGAGGGAAGTTTGTAAAAAGGTATATAAACATTTTAATGCTTTTTTTCCCGGTGACGGCTTTTTTGCTGATACCGGAAATCCCCAGTACTACCATTACAACGATATTTGGAGGGCTGCTGATATTTTTTATACCTCTGTCAAGTTTTAAGGAAGAGAAATATGGGTTCATCAGAGAAGTTTTAATATTCTTTTCTGTAATAGCGATATTAAGTTTTGTATCGCAGTTTATAAATCTGTTAACAGATTTGAAATTGCCGTCTAATCTTATACTTATCAATAAGAAAGACTATACAAAAACCTTTTACCGTCCATCACACATAACCCAAACGCTTTCTCTCGTTGTAGGATTTGTTATCTACACGTACGTTAAATATTTCTCAAGCGAAACCATCATCAATTACATTTACATCGCGTTGCGCTTGTTATGTATCTATGGATTGTACGAGTTCTGTTATTACGTGCTTACCGGCCAAAATGGTGACTTTGTTGTTAACAGAACATTTGGCGACGATGATAAATCAGGTTCGTTATTTCAAACGGTAAGCTTAGGTGGTTTAAGTTTGATGCGAATGAAGGGGTACACAGGTGAGCCATCAATGTTTGTTTTCACTGTGTTTCCGTTTTGGGTATTAAGCTTTGGTTTAAAACGCAAATTTGATCAGGTTTTTTTATTAGGCTGCCTCATTCTGTCATTTTCAACTACCGCCTATACTGGCATTATCCTGTTTTTTACGTTTTGGTTTATCTATAAACGGCAGTTTAAAATACTATTCTATATAAGTATATTCATAATAGTCGTATGTTTTGTGCTCCAGTTAGACAAGTTTCAAAGTCTGTTGGATAGTATATACAAATTCGTTTTTGCGGGTAAGATAGGCGGACAGGCGGCATCTTCGCAGCAACGGAGTAGCTCAGTAACCACACACCTGGCTTTTTGGGCAAAACTCAACGGATTTAGCCAGGCCTTCGGAATAGGTTTTGGTTATGTGCGCTCTACCGGCGGGCGAAGCCACAAACCCAAGTCTAGAAGGACTAATGGAGACGATGCGATGAGTGATTTGATATTGACAACACCGGGAC
>JAESTD010000306.1 GCA_016763755.1 Mucilaginibacter sp. | reverse complement strand
CGGCTGGTTCCCGATATCTACACTACGCGAGCCGTACAGGGTTGAAGGGAAGAAAACCATGGGTTATGAGATAGCCGAGCAACTGAACTGGCAAATTCCCGACGTGATATTTTATCCGACCGGGGGGGGCACTGGCCTTATTGGAATTTGGAAGGCATTTAATGAAATGGCCGCTCTGGGCTGGATAGGCGATAAGCGCCCACGCATGGTAGCCGTGCAATCAGAAAGCTGCGACGGCATAGTTAAGGCCTTCAACGCGGGCGAAGTCTCGGCAGTATTTACCGATGGTGGTTTCACTATTGCAAATGGCTTGCGCGTACCAAAATCTTATGCCGATAAAGAGATACTGCGCGTTTTAAAGGATAGCAAAGGCACCGCCTTAACCATAAACGATGCAGAAATGGAAGCTTCGGTAAAAGACCTTGCCCGCACCCAGGGCATATTAATGGCTCCCGAGGGTGCGGCCCTATGGCAAGCCTACAAAAAGCTCAAGGCTGATAACTGGATCAAACCCGGGGAAACTGTGGTGATGGTGAATACGGGCAGCGGTTATAAGTACTTAGAGAATATAAACTTATAGCAACTCCCTTCATATACTTATATTCTGCATCGTCAATTACTGGCAGCAATTTTGTTTGATATTCAACAGATTAAACGAGATGTGCCATGGAAAAGATAATTAGCCCAAACAGAGAACGCGAGCAGATACAATCCATCATAGACAGGCGCATGCTGGCCGTTTACGGGCGGGATGAGCAACTGATCATGTCGTTTTATTCGCCGCAGGTAACCACTTTTGATTTTTCGCCACCATTGCAGAATAACGGACTTGCTGCAGTAAAAGTGAGGCTGGAAAAGTGGCTTGCTTCTTATGCCGGGCATATCCATCAGGAAGTTTCTGATGTGCATGTTGAAGTAAGCGGCAACATGGCATATAGTTACTGCCTCACCCGCACCTACGGAACCAGTGTAAACGGGCAAGAACAAGACATGTGGTACCGAACTACAACATGATATAAAAAGAATGCAGGCGGCTGGCTCATTGTTCATGAACACATGTCGGATCCGGTTGATTTTAAAACCGGCAAGGTACTATTTACCCTTGAGCCCGAAGAAGCATCTATATAAACCAATTAAACCATTACACCATGTTAAAAGATTCAAAAGCATTCAGCGGGTTCTCGGTAAAGGATATTGACGAAGCCTTAAAATTTTATAAAGAAACGCTTGGCCTCGATGTAGACAAGGACGATGAAATGGGCGGCATGCTTACCATTCACGTAGCCGGAAATGACAATAACATACTGGTTTATCCAAAGCCCAATCATGAACCTGCAACATATACCATCCTTAATTTTCCGGTTACGGACATCGTAACAACAGTAAAAGGGTTAAAAGATAAAGGCGTGCAGTTTGAAAGCTATGACAGCGAATACTTAAAAACCGATGAGGATAACATTAACCGGAGTGGCGGCCCATTAATTGCCTGGTTTAAAGATCCATCTGGTAATTTCTTGTCGGTGATTGAACAGCATTGATCTGAAGCCTTCTATTTTGCATAGAGGTTAGGGTGAGGCGTAAAAACCATATCATAACCACACTGTTGTTTTTATAAATCACAGATAATCATGAGTCTGCAGAAATATAAAGAGAAGCGCGATTTCAAAAAAACTACCGAACCTAAAGCCGGCCGCAGCAAAGACAAGAACAAATTGATGTTTGTGGTGCAAAAGCACGATGCAACGCGCCTGCATTATGATTTTAGGCTGGAGATGGGTGGCGTGCTCAAAAGCTGGGCAGTGCCCAAAGGCCCGTCAACTGATCCGCAAAACAAACGCCTGGCCATGATGGTGGAAGATCACCCGTTTGATTACCGGAATTTTGAGGGAATTATCCCGCAAGGCGAATACGGCGGTGGTACGGTGATTGTTTGGGACGAAGGCACCTACGAACCTATTGAAGAGATAAAAGGTAAAAAAGCACAGGAAAAGCATCTGCTGAAACAGCTTAAAGAAGGCTCTGTAAAGATTAAGCTCCACGGCGAAAAACTGGAAGGTGAGTACGCGTTGGTTAAAACCCATGGCATGGGCGAGAATGGCTGGCTGCTCATCAAGCATAAAGATGAGTTTGCTTCAAAAAAAGACATCACCGAGCAGGATAAATCTGTTCTCTCTGGCAAAACAATTTCTGCCATGGAAAAAACCGGTGATAAGGTGTGGACAGACGGCGGTGAACACGAGCTTAAGAAAGAGACCCAAACTAAATCTGCATCAAAAAAAAAGAAAAGCCCTCAAAAGGCTGATGATGCCATAAGTGAATTAACAGAAGATCAGTCAGACGAAAAGGTTGATGTAAAAGCGATCCTTAAAAAAGCGCCTAAAGGCAAAATTCCAACCGGCATTAAACCTATGCTGGCCACCCTGGTGAACGAGCCTTTTGATGACCCCGACTGGGAATACGAAGTAAAATGGGATGGTTACCGCGCACTTTCATTCATCAACAAAGGTGAGGTAGAGATCTTCTCCCGCAATAACAAAGGTTTCAATGATAAATACTATCCGCTCACCAAATTGCTCCAGGAGTGGAAGATCAATGCTGTTATCGACGGTGAGATACTGGTACTGAATGATAAAGGTGTATCAAACTTTGGTGCCCTGCAAAACTGGCGTAGCGAGGCCGATGGAGAACTGGTTTATTATGTATTCGATTTACTTTGGTATGATGGAAAAAACTTGATGGGGCTGCCGCTGAACGAACGCCAGGCAGTACTAAGAGATGTAATACCTACAGATGATGACCGAATCCGCATAAGCCAGACTTTTAAGGCCAATGGCACAGAGTTTTTTGAGGCTGCAAAAAAAATAGGCTTAGAGGGTATTATGGCCAAAAGAATGAGCAGCACTTACATTACAGATAACCGCTCAAAGGATTGGCTCAAGATCAAGATCAATCAACGTCAGGAAGTGGTAATAGGGGGCTTCACCAAAAATGAGGGGACAGCCAAGCAATTCAGTTCGTTATTGCTGGGTGTTTATGAGGATGGGAAATTCCAATATGTTGGGAAAGTGGGTACAGGATTTTCTGATAAGCTGCAAAAAGAAATGATGGCCATGTTTAAGCCGCTTATTGTTGATAAAACGCCTTTCAGTGCAGAGCCAGATGTAAACAAGCCATCGCGTTTCCGGCCAAATCCACCAAAGGCTAAAGCTACCTGGTTAAAACCCCAACTGGTTTGCGAAGTAAGTTTTGCAGAAGTAACCAGTGATGGTGTTTTCCGCCATCCATCGTTTGAGGGAATGCGTGTAGATAAGAAGGCCAAAGATGTAGTCCGTGAAGCAGAAGTTGACACTACCGGCATTGTGGAAGACGAAAAGCCAACTGAACAGGATGCAAAAAAAGCTGAAAAGCATAAATTGGTGAAAGCGCCAAAGGAAACAGTTAAACGTTCTTTGCTTAATCCTAAAGAAGAGACCCAGGTAAAGAAAATCTGTGGCCACGATTTGAAGTTTACTCATCTCAGTAAGGTTTACTGGCCAGAGGACGGCATCACCAAGCGCGATATGTTCAATTATTATTACCAGGTTGCCGAATATATACTACCGTACCTGAAAGATCGACCGCAATCGCTTAATCGTTTCCCAAACGGGATCCATGGCCCGAGCCTTTACCAGAAAGATGTGAAAGGGAAATCACCTGATTGGGTGCGTACGTTTCCTTATACCAATGGGGATGGCGATCATAAAGAGTACTTGGTAGGGCATGATGAAGCCACTTTGCTTTGGATGGCATCATTAGGTTGTATTGAAATGAATCCGTGGTTCAGCCGCATCCAATCGCCGGATAACCCGGATTTTTGCGTGATAGATCTTGACCCGGATAAAACTACCACTTTTGAACAGGTAATAAGCGCTGCGCAGGAAGTAAAAAAAGTGCTGGATGCTTTAGATGTCCCATCGTGCTGTAAAACGTCGGGATCTACAGGTATCCATATCTACATCCCCCTGGGCGCTAAATATGATTATGACCAATCGCAATTGTTTGCACGGTTGATCGTCGGCATTGTGCATGAGCAAATTCCTGATTATACCTCGCTTGAGCGGATGGTTAAAAAGCGTGGCGGTAAAATGTACCTCGATTTTCTGCAGAATCGCCCCGGTGCAACTATTGCAGGACCGTATTCACTACGGCCAAAACCCGGCGCAACCGTATCTATGCCCCTGCACTGGGATGAGGTGAAGAAAGGCTTAAAGATGAAAGATTTTGCTATTAACAATGCTATCGCACGCCTTAAGCGGGAAGGTGACTTATTTAGGGGCGTATTGGATAAAGGGATAGACCTGGAAAAAGCGATAAAGAAAGCAAAAAGTGTTTTTGAATAAATAGGACTTAAACAAAAATGCAGTTAGTTAAGCGGCTAACTGCATTTTTACTTTCTTGATCAGGGAGCTCATATCAAACGGCTTGTGCAGGATATCATCCGGCGCGCCACGTTGTTTAAGCGACTCTTCCAGATCATCTTCTGATGAACAGATAATTACCGGCACCTGCTTGGTTTCCTTGTCCATTTTCAGCATCTGGCAGATATCACGGCCATCCATGCCCGGCATGCGGGCATCCATTATCAACAGGTCGGGATGGTTATGTTTTACCTGTTCAATTACATGATCCCCGTTATACAACGAGAACACATCGTATCCACAATTTATCAATATATAGCTCATCACTTCTACTATGAGCTCGTTATCATCTACTATTAATATTTTCTTAGGCATCGCTGTATCTTCCTCTCTTACAGTGATATTGCAAAGCCTGTGCCGAACTTAACTGATTACATGAAATTTATGTGAAATAAAAAGGGGCAACCGTAGTTTCCCCTCTTAAATATATGATGTGTGTAGAATTATATATGGATAAAGAACTCGTCTTTAGGTCGACGAACTTTAGCCTGCTGACTAAACGGATCATCGGCCGCACGGTAGCCAATTGTTGCAATTACGGTAGCTGTAAGGCCTTTTTCGGTTAAACCCAATATCTCGTTGAACTTATCGGCATCAAAACCTTCCATCGGGCAAATGTCTACATCTTGCTCTGCTGCGGCAGATACCAAAACGCCTAAAGCGATGTAAGCTTGTTTTTGCGCCCAAACAGTTAATTGCTCTGGTGTGCGACCATTAATTGCTCCAAGTACCATACTTTCGTAACCGGCCAAAGCTTCGCGCTGTACGCCACGCACGGTTGCAACATTATCAATGTATTTTTTTCCGAAGTCTTCATTCAATCCGGTTTCTGCTGCCAGGATCACCACTTGTGAGGCTTCCGTTATTTGCGACTGCCCATAAGCTGCTTCACGAAGTTTTGCGCGAACTTCAGCGTCTTCAACTACGATGGTGCGGTAATGCTGTAAACCCAGTGAAGATGGAGCCAATTGTACGGCATCCAGGATATATCTTAATTTATCAGCAGCAATTTTTTTAGTGCTGTCGAATTTTTTGGTGGCGTATCGCCAGTTCAATTTATCTACTAATGTCATGATCAAATTATTTTAGTGTTGTGCGATGCAAATATGAATGTTGCAACACTTATAACCGTCATGCTATGGTAAGGATAATATCAGGAAAAAGTAAACTTGGTTGACTAAAATTCGTCTGCAGTGGAGCGCTCTTCCACAATATCGGTGGAGAAATCAAGGCTGTTGTCTGGTATATTGATGTTGAAATTATAATAAGAGTGCTGATTATGATGATCTTTAGTAAAATCCTCACAGCCAAAAGTAAGTTGCATATCATAGCTGATACGCAATCGTCCTTTTAATGAGATCTCATCGAAGCGCTCCACAACAAAACGAATATTACTTACCGTCGATGGTCCAAATTTCGGTTTGTTCTCATATTGTAAAGCAGATACGAGCGCTGGATAAGCCCGGTTATCGGGCTCAAAAAGTGTATCAATGAAGCGCTGTATATCTTCCGGATCTTCAGGCGCACGAACACTTACCGGAAGATCTGTTTTAAACGATTGCTGCATTATGGCATACGGTCTTTAAGTTCGCGTACCTTTTCTTTGCCTTCATCTTTAAGCCGGTTCTTCTCAGCTTTGATTTCCTTTTTGGTTTTCCCTGCCGTATCCACATTATCGACGCGGTTTTTGTAATCCAGCTTAACCTTCTCTATCTCGGCTTTCAATCGCGCTTTAATAGCATCGTTTGTCTCGTCGATCTTTTTTTCCATGCTGGCCTGGGCAGAGTCTTTTTTCCCAAACAACCGTTGGAAGAAGTTTGGTTTTTTCGGTTCTTCATAAACCGGTACCATTGCGTCGTTCGGAGCGTCATCATCGTTAGCTGTTTGTCTGATGAGGCTATCAGCCGTGGCAGTATCAATAGGCGCAATTTGTCTGCGTAATCCTTCGCGGAGGCGCACGTTATAGAAGCCATAGGCGTTAGTGTCGGGCTCTGTCCATCCGCGTTTAGCCATCAACCGCCCTATCAGGTTAAAATAACCATGAAGGCGCTGGCGTAACGTGCCATCCGGCTCAAAGGCATAAAGCCCGGCTTTGGGGTTAGGTACAATGCTGGCCAGGAAAATACTCTCGCCAACGGTAAGTTCAGAAGGTGCTTTACCAAAATAATAGTGCGATGCCTCACTGATGCCATATATGCCACGGCCCCACTCGATGATATTGAAGTAAACCTCAAGCATGCGGTTTTTACTCATGATGCGGTTATTCTCTATCAGCCAGACAATCAGGATCTCCTCAATTTTGCGCGACAACGTTTTGTTGCGCGTTAAGAAGGCGTTCTTAATCAGCTGCATAGAGATGGTGCTGCCGCCGCGTTTAAACTTCTTCTCCTTAATGTTGGTGATGAATGATTTACGGATAGACTCATCAACAAAGCCACGGTTGGTGTAAAAAGAGGGGTCTTCGGCAGTCATTACTGCATTACGCAGATTTGGGGATATTTGATCGAGCGGCGTAAACTCCGGGTTTTTTGGGCCAATGGTATGCGGCGGCATGGGCTTGCCTAATTCGTATGGGGTGTAAACAAAAGTATTATTGAGCTTGCCTAAATCAACTTTTCCATAACTAACGATCTTAAAGTCGTTGCTTTTTTGCAAGCTGGAGTTAAACACCATGTCATCAAGATGCGACGAATCCAGGTAAACATTGAGATTATAGTTCAGTTTGCCTGCCACTTGTATGCCATCTAACGATTCAAACATCCCGGTAGGGAACGAATCAAAAACATCCTGTGCATTTTGCCAGCCGGTTTTGATCTTGGCTTCGTAAATTTTTACAGGGTTTAAAGTGTATTTGATGTATGGGTTTGCAGTTAATTTCCTCAAGTGAATAACCGACGAACTATCCAGCGAAACAAAGTTGGTACCTACCACAACATTGGCATCAATTGAACCATTGGGCACTACAATATCCTGCACGGAAAGGCCTTTATGGTTAAGCAATAAGTTGCGGATAGACCACGAACCATTTATTTTGGTTTCGCCGCTGCTGTGGCTAACATCGCTTAGTTTGGTGCTTATAGTGTCAAAATTCAGCTTTAGCTTAAATTTCTTTTCAATAAGCGGCAATTCCACTTTTTTGCCTTCGGCATATAGGCGAACGTCTATATCCTTGTCTGATGGTACCATTTTACCATCAACATGCCAGGTAGATTCGCCGTTGTTTACATTGATAGTTGAATTAAGCTTGCCATTTTTGATTGAGGCAGTAGTGGTTAACAGCGTAACGGTAGTACTATCGTCTTTAAAACTCATCAGAAAGTTTTGAAGCGAAAGATTATCCGGTATCTTGTAAAGTACTTCGTTGATCAGCTTGTTAGAAACATCTGATAGGTCAACTTTATGGCCGGTATCCGTAGTATCCTTTTTTTTCTTGAACAGGAAATCGAAGTTTTTAACGCCTTTAATATTTGTAAGGTTTAAGTGTGCGTTCTGCAGAACAACGTCGCCAAGTTTAATATTGCCGAATAATAACGGCATAACCTTTACACTTACATCGAACCGTTTAACTGAAAAAAGGCTGTCGCGCTGTTCCGGGATAACGCTTATATCATTGAACGCTACTGTCGCTAAGCCAGTGAACCTTGCCGATCCTATTTTTACATCTAAATTATAATCGCGCTTGGCTTTTGCCGTAGCTTTGCTAATAGCTTTTTGAAGCAAAACCTCACGCTTTGCATATGCAATGTATCCACCTATCAGTACTATCACTACCAATGCAGCAACAGATATAAGTGCAATACGAATATATTTGTGGTTGATGTGGATACGCGGCATAGATGATTTTTGCATCAAAACTAAACTAAATATAATGTGCTGCAAACGGATACGGCTCGCAAATTGTTTTCTTAACAAACGCAGGCTGCTACCTGTTTTCGTATTTTTGCCCTTAATTAAATTATGAATATCACTAAAGAACAAGTATTACAAGCCCTTAGCCATGTTGAGGAACCCGATCTGAAGAAAGACCTGGTAACCCTTAATATGATACAGGATATACATATTGAGGGCAATAAACTTGCTTTTTCTGTTGTATTAACAACGCCGGCATGCCC
The DNA here is from genome assembly GCA_016763755.1 of Mucilaginibacter sp. GTDB lineage: Bacteria > Bacteroidota > Bacteroidia > Sphingobacteriales > Sphingobacteriaceae > Mucilaginibacter. Next base: position 7,320 of record JAESTD010000306.1, on the reverse strand, counting down.
GCTGAAAGGATTAATTGAAAATGCCTGTCGCAATGCCATTGGTCATTTTATCAGCAAAGAGATCGAGGTAACGGTTAATATGACGTCGCAGGTAACTACGCAGCGCAATACAGGGGTGCCCGGGGTAAAAAATATTATCGCGGTAGCATCAGGTAAGGGTGGAGTAGGTAAATCAACCGTTTCTGTAAACCTGGCTTTGGCTTTGGCTAAAACAGGGGCAAGTGTTGGTTTGATAGATGCAGACATCTACGGCCCATCCATCCCGATCATGTTTGGTTTAGAGGGCGCTCGCCCGATGGCTACGCAGGAAAACGGCAAAACTAAAATTGAGCCGATTGAAAAATATGGAATTAAACTGTTATCGATAGGTTTCTTTACCGATCCGAACCAGCCGGTGCCGTGGCGCGGGCCAATGGTATCAACCGCAGTTAAACAATTGTTTAATGATGCGGATTGGGGGGAATTGGATTACCTGGTTATAGACCTGCCACCAGGTACCGGCGATATTCACATCACAGTTACGCAAAGCTTCCCGATAACGGGTGCAGTAGTGGTAACTACACCACAAAATGTGGCACTGGCCGATGCTAAGAAAGGCATAGGCATGTTTATGATGGAGGCTATCAACGTACCTATCATGGGGATTGTTGAGAACATGGCCTACTTTACACCCGCAGAATTACCCGATAATAAATACTACATATTTGGACAAGGCGGCGGCCAAAAACTGGCTGCACAGCTTAACGTACCATTTCTTGGCGAAATCCCGTTAATAAAGGGCATAAGCGACTCGGGTGATGCAGGCAAGCCGATTGTTTTAGATGATAACAGCCCAATGACGGCAGCATTTATTGAAATGGCGCAGCGTGTGGCTCAGCAGGTTTCAATCCGCAATGCAGAAAAAGCGCATATTTTGAATGCGGTAAATAATTAATATCTTTACTTAATAAAATAAAAAAGATGAGTTTAAACGATCAGGTGGAAGCAGCGTTGGATAGCATAAGGCCTTATTTAGAGGCTGATGGCGGTAACGTGTCTATTGAAGAGATAACCCCTGAAGGAGTGGTGAAAGTTAAGCTTTTGGGCTCATGCGGTTCATGCCCTATGAGTATCATGACGCTTAGGGCAGGGATTGAGCAAGCTATTAAAAAAGCCGTGCCCGAAATAACTGCCATTGAAGCAATAAACCTAACAGACATTGATGATCCCAATGCCGTGCTTCCTGAAAATTTGAGATAGTGTTAAGAATTGTTAAATACGCCTTAAGCCAACCCGCTTTGGTGTATTTTTGTGCGCCCCTAACATAATATAATTAAAAGCGGCACGTAATTAGCGTGTGTTTTTAAAATGAAAAGATTAATTGGCATATTGTTTTTACTGGTTTCGTTATCGGCCCTTGGGCAGGATAAGGAAAAACCGTTGGTACAATTCAGCGGTGTGGTATTCAATGCCGATAGTGCCAAGATGGTTGTGCCTTACGTAACGGTTACTAACCTTAGTAGCAAGAAAGCCGTAGTTATAACCAATTACAATGGTTATTTTTCGTTTGTTGCCCACGAGCAAGACTCGTTACAATTTACCGCCATTGGTTACGCGCCAGTAACCATGATCTTACCGCAAAATATTACCAGCAAAAGCTACACTGCTAAAGTGATGCTGAAACCACAGATCACCAATTTGCCAATGGTTCGCGTATTCCCTTGGGCAACTACTGATGAATTCAGGAAAGATTTTGTGAACGCTAAAATTGCAGATGACGACCTGGAGATTGCCCGCAAAAATATAAGTCGCGCCTCTATTGCAGCCTTGACCAACACCCTTCCCCGTGACGGGCAGGAGATACAGGCGGCCAATTACCAGCAAATGCATACCAATATTGTTAACTCACACTCCATCACCAACCCACTACTTAACCCACTTGCATGGGGTAGTTTGATCAAGTCCATCACTGATGGAGGAGGGAAGTGATTTAGAAGAAAATCAAGACAGCAAGAGTCAAGAATCAGGACAGAATAAAAAAGCCGCTTGTCACTAAGCGGCTTTTCTTTTTATCTCGTCAGTTGTCGAACTATCTTGATTCCTGACTCTTGCTGTCTTGATTCTCTTCCTAACGTCCTTTCTTCGCCGCCGGGAATTTCATGCGGTAGTCTACGTCTACGGCACCTTTTGAAATATCGTTTAGCTTTTTCTCTATCAGGCGTTTGCGTAGCGGGCTTAGCTTATCGGTGAACAATTTACCTTCAATATGGTCATACTCGTGCTGGATGATACGGGCGGCCATACCCGTATAAGTTTCTTCGTAATGCTTCCAGTTCTCGTCGTAGTATGATATGCGGATAGTCGATTTGCGGCTTACATCCTCACGAATATCCGGGATGCTTAAGCAACCCTCATTAAATGGCCATTCTTCGCCGCTTTCTTCTAAAATAGTTGCATTGATAAATGCTTTTTTGAAATCCCTCAGTTCAGGTTCCTCATCATCAAACGGGGAGGCATCAACTACAAATAAACGCATGCTCAGGCCCACTTGCGGTGCTGCCAGGCCAACGCCACGGGCACCATACATAGTTTCGTACATGTTGTCTACTAACTCTTTTATATGCGGGTATTCGTCAGACTCGATGGCCGTTGCTTTTCGTCTCAAAACAGGGTCGCCGTAGGCAACAATAGGGTATTTCATAATTGCAAAGGTAGGGGTTTATTTATTTAGGCTCAAATAGTAAGGTTATCAAATCATCGGTGTCCAATATTTCGTTACTTATACCCAATAACTGATCTGCGGTAACGGCATTTATCTTTGCAAAGATATCTTCCAGCGTGTCAATATGGTTAAAATCCATCAGGCTTTTGGCCATAGAAATGATAAGGCTCATTCGGCTCTCTTCGGCAAGTGCTATCTGGCCTATAAATTTATCTTTTGCTTGTTTCAATAATACATCACCAAGTCGGTTATCACGCAATTTTTTAAGCTCTTTATGCACCAACTTCATTGCCTTATCGGTTTTTTCGGCATCTGTACCAAAGTAAATGGAAAAGATCCCTGTATCAGTAAGCGATGTATAATTGGATTCGATAGTGTAAGCGATGCCATGTTTCTCACGGATCTCGAGGTTTAAGCGGTTACTCATGCCCATACCGCCGAGGATGTTATTCAGCAACAACAGCCCGTACTTATTTTGATGGGCTGATGGATAGGCCCTGCCGCCGATAATGCAATGTGTTTGCGCAATAGGCTTTTGCACAGCATAAATGCCGCTTGTTAAAGGTTGAGGAGCAACCCGGTTCTTTGATGCATTATTCTCTGCAATGTGCCCGAAATATTTCTCGCACATTTTTATCAGCTTATCAAGTTTGTAGTCGCCGTAAACTGCGAATACCATTTGATGGGTGTTGTGCGTTGCTTTTATAAACTGATGAATATCCTGTTGAGAAATAGCATTAACACTTTCGGTAGTTCCCAATATATTGTTTCCTATCGGATGATCTTTAAACAGATACTCCTCAAAATCATCCTGAATGGCTTCTTCGGGTTGGTCCTGGTAAGATGCTATTTCATCAAGGATAACGCCGCGTTCTTTCTCCATCTCGTCTTCGGGGAAGGTGGAGTGGAACAGGATATCTTCAAACAGGTCAACAGCCCGCTCCAAATGCTGGTTTAGTAAGGATGCGTGGATGCACGTGTATTCTTTAGTAGTGTAAGCGTTGAGATCGGCACCCACCAGTTCAAGGCGGTTAAGGATCTGAGTGGTGTTACGGCGTTCGGTCTCTTTGAACAGCATGTGTTCAATAAAATGAGCTAAACCTTCTTTGCCGGGCAATTCATCGCGCGAGCCGGCGTTAAAAACAAAACAGCAGTGCGTTATAGGCGATGGTGAATGCTTAAAAAGTATGCGGATCCCGTTTGATAAGGTATGTATCTGATGGTCTGTCATAAAAGGTTCAAAGATAGCGTATAAACACGCAAATTGTTTCGCAATTAGTATGTTTACAAAATGAAATTACAAATAGCCGACCTCGAGTTTGAGCCGATGTTTTCGCACGAAGCTATACAACAACGCATAGCCGAACTGGCACAGGATATAAATAACGACTTTGAAGACCGCCAGCCAGTTTTTGTGGGCGTACTTAATGGAAGCTTTTTGTTTATTGCAGATCTGGTGCGAGAAGTTGTAGTACCTTGCGAGGTTACATTCGTAAAACTGGCTTCGTACTTCGGTGGTACGTCAAGCACCCGCCAGATCCGCGATGATTTTGATTTGACCATAGATATCCGCGACCGCGATATTATCCTGATAGAAGACATCATAGACACCGGCAACACCATCAAATTCCTGATAGAAAAACTGCAGGTGCGCGAACCGAGATCCATCACAGTTTGCAGCCTATTGTTAAAGCCCGATTCTATTGAGCATAGCATTGAAGAACTGCGTTATGTGGCTTTCCAGATCCCTAATAAGTTTGTGGTAGGTTATGGGTTAGATTACCGCGAGTTGGGAAGAAATTTGAGAGGGATTTATCAGAAGATATAACTATCTTTAGGAGCAAATAATCTTATCACAGTTTGTCTCATGAGGCCGCTTTTTATACTAAAATGCATCATTTTTTTTGTTGCTTTTTTTCCACTTGCGAATTTTGTTAAAGGGCAAGATACAATCAAATATTTTTTAAAAGATAACGGCCGTAATGGTGTTGTTGTTAACGATGCAGAAAACGCAGATTTTGTGAGAATAGTTTCAACATCTAAATTGTCTGAAAAAAATTTGGATGTAAATGAATACTACAAAAACGGGAGATTAAAATTTAAAGGAACAGGTATCGCTTCAACATTAGATAAGGTAAAAGGTCAAATATCTTATGAGGGAAATACAATCGATTTTTTTCCGAATGGGAAGAGGAAAATTATAGGCAGCTATCGAAACGGAGAAAGAAATGGGTTGGTTTACTATTATTATCCTGAAGGCGGTCTTTATTTGACAATGAACTATAAAGATGATTGGCATGGTGCAACTTTTCCAATTGTTGAAGAATGTTACGATCGAAATGGTGCGCAAATCTGTATAAAAGGAAATGGTGTAGCTATAGAATATGATGAGCAGTTTAACGAGCGTTTAAGAGGGCCGGTAAAAAAGGGCTTGCGTGAAGGAGAGTGGGATGGTCAACTTTTTTGGGACCCCGATACGATAAAGTATAAATATTTTTATAAAAACAACGGAAAGCTATCATCCGAAAGTGTAGATCAATTTGGAAAACATTATCGGTTTGAGAAATCTTACGCTGAAGCTCATACAGAAAATGATCTTCCGTATTTTATGATTGATAGCATATCAAAAGATCGATCGATATTATCATCAGGGGGCGTTTCTCCGAGAATTAAATTTGTCCTAGATAAAACAGGCCAAGTAACTAAAGTTGAAATTATAAATCCTTTTCCTGACACCTTGATGAATACAATCAAACAGTCGTTTATCAACGCTAAGATATGGGTTCCGACGAAGCTATACGGTATGCCCGTGGAAACAGAAGTGCAAACTTCATCTATTCTTATTGTCTTCATTAAAGGATATAAGGCTATAATGCTTGAATATTACACAACGGCGTTAAAAAATGGAATACCCATGAGCGAATTTGAAAGGCAACATTTCCTCCAACTTCTTACGCCCAAATAACTCTCATCTCACTTAACAACTCCAGCGCTTCTTCAATCGTACTTACCCGGTCAACACTCAAACGCAGTGTATTTTTAACCTCTTTTAGATTAGTGCGCCTTGGGTTACGCTGTACAAAGTTCAGTACTTCGCGGAACTCATCCGTTTCAAAATATGGCGATTGTTGGTTGCTTACAAAATAGCCGCGCAAAACGTTGTTTTTCAACGATAACTTCTCGAAGCCAATAGCCTTGCCCTGCCATTGCAGACGGATAGAGTTGAACAGCTCGTTAACCTGTTGAGGGATAGGGCCAAACCTATCCTGCATTTGTTGTTGAAAGGCTTGTAACTCGGTCTCGTTTTCCAGCTTGCTTAGTTCTGTGTACAGGTTATAGCGCTCACCGATGTTGGTAACGTATTCGTCGGGGATCAGTATCTCCTGGTCGGTATCTATTTGGGTAAAGCTGATGTACGGGCGCGGTTTCTCTTCTGGGAATACACCTTTAAATTCTTCGTCTTTCAACTCGTGGATAGCTTCATCCAAGATCTTATGGTACATTTCAAAACCATTCTCAGCAATAAATCCGCTTTGCTCGGCACCCAGCAGGTTACCGCTTCCGCGGATGTCCAGATCGCGCATGGCAACGTTGAAACCACTACCCAAATCGCTGAACTCCTCAATGGCGCTCAACCGCTTTCGCGCTTCATTGGTCAAAGTGCTCAACGGCGGACTCAGCAAATAACAAAATGCCTTTTTATTGCTCCGGCCCACGCGGCCACGCATCTGGTGCAGGTCGCTTAGGCCAAACATGTGGGCATGGTTAATAATGATGGTATTGGCATTCGGGATATCCAGGCCAGCCTCGATGATAGTAGTAGCCACCAACACATCATACTCGTGGTTTACAAACTTCAGCATCACATCTTCCAGCGCATCGCCATCTAACTGGCCGTGGGCTATGCCTATTCGGGCTTTCGGCACCAGCTTGTGAATGAGCGCACCCAGCTGTGGCAAATCGGCTACACGATTGTGGATAAAGAACACCTGCCCGTCGCGCTCAATTTCATACTGTACGGCATCTTTTATCAGCGTATCATTAAACACATGCAGCTCGGTAACAACCGGCTGGCGGTTTGGCGGTGGGGTTGATATAATGGAAAGATCACGCGCACCCATAAGCGAGAAGTGCAGCGTACGCGGGATGGGCGTTGCGGTAAGTGTCAGCGTATCCACATTAGCACGCATCTGCTTCAGCTTTTCTTTTACAGATACACCGAACTTCTGCTCCTCATCAATGATCATCAGGCCGAGGTCTTTAAACTTCACATCTTTGCTTACCAGGCGGTGGGTGCCTATGATGATATCTACCTTACCCTCTTTAAGCTTCTCAAGCGTTTCTTTGATCTGCTTGCTGGTTTTAAAGCGGTTAATGTAATCTATATTAGCAGGGAAACTTTTTAGGCGGTCGCTGAAGGTTTTGTAGTGCTGGGCCGCCAGGATGGTAGTAGGCACCAGTATGGCCACCTGCTTGCTATCGGCAACGGCTTTAAATGCCGCACGCACGGCCACCTCTGTTTTACCAAAACCTACGTCGCCGCAAATAAGGCGATCCATAGGGTGTGGCGATTCCATGTCCTTTTTGAAATCAGCCGTGGCTTTTTCCTGGTCGGGGGT
>JAESTD010000305.1 GCA_016763755.1 Mucilaginibacter sp. | reverse complement strand
TGGATGTAGCAGTGGCGGGTTCTCTGGATAATTTTATAGGCATGGATGGTTACAAGGCAGAGTTTAGTTTATTTAACCGTTCCATCGTTCCGTTGGGGACTAAAAGCAACCGCAATACTTTTAAAAGTTTGGGGAAACTATCCGGCATTTACATGACCTCTGATAGTGTGGATAAAGATGCATCTACCTACGGTACCATTGCGCTCACTATAAATAATACTGATAAAAGCCGGCAGATCTCATATCGTACTGAGTTTGATACCAAAGGTTGGAACTCAAACATAGCCGATATGTGGAATGACTTTACGGATGACGGCGTTTATCAGGATAAAACATTCCCTCAAAAGGTGAACGACCCGCGCGCTGCGCTGGCTGTTAAACTCAAACTAAAACCGCATGAAAGCCGCGAGGTGGAATTTCTGCTCACCTGGAATTTTCCTAACCGTAAAGATTGGGAAGATCATATAACCATCGGTAATTATTACTCCATCAAATACACCGATGCATGGGATGTTGCCGAAAAGGTGACGCCGCAACTTCCATCGCTTGAAAAGAAAACGCTTGATTTTGTAAACACACTGATCAATAGCAGCTATCCTTTAGAAGTAAAAGAAGCGGCATTGTTCAATGCCTCAACGCTTCGCTCGCAAACCACCTTCAGGGATAAGCAGGGTAATTATTTTGGCTGGGAAGGTGTGTTTAACAACGTGGGTTCCTGCTTTGGTAACTGTACCCACGTATGGAACTATGAGTTTGCATCGCCTTTCCTGTTTGGCGATCTGGCCAAAAATATGCGCAATACCGAATATAATTATGCGCTTTGGAATAACGGGTTGATGAATTTTAGGGTAAGCCTGCCGCTAAAAAAAGAAAGTGGTATGAAAGGTGCCGCCGCCGACGGGCAAATGGGCAGCATTATGCGCGTATACCGCGAGTGGCAGCTTAGCGGTGACAATTCCTTCCTGAAAGCTACCTGGCCCGGTGTTAAAAAAGCACTGGCCTTTGCCTGGATAAAAGGCGGCTGGGATGCCGATAAGGATGGCGTGATGGAAGGCTGCCAGCACAATACTATGGATATCGAGTACTTTGGGCCAAACCCCGAGATAGAGTTCTGGTACCTCGGCGCGCTTAAAGCCTCGGCCGCAATGGCTAAATACCTAAAAGATGCTGAGTTTGAACAAATATGCAGCAGGCTTTACACCAATGGCAGTAAATGGACGGATGCTAACCTGTTCAACGGTAAGTTCTACATCCAAAAAGTACAACCTGTTGCCAGCGCCGGTGATATTGCCCCCGGTCTTAGACAGGGTATGGGTGGTAAAGACATCAAAAATCCGGACTTCCAAATAGGTGAAGGTTGCCTTGTTGACCAACTGGTGGGGCAGAACATGGCTTTTGTATGCGGACTTGGTTACCTGGCCGATGAGGCACACATCACATCAGCATTGAAAAGTATTGTTGAGTATAACTCGGTTAAAACTTTTGGCGATAGGTTCAACAACATGCGGTCGTATGCCCTGGGTAACGAACCTGGTTTGATGATTACCGCATATCCCGATCCTTCAAAACGCCCTGCGATCCCACTTTCTTATGGTGATGAGGTATGGACGGGTCTGGAATATACTGCCGCAACCGGCATGTACTACGAGGGTATGGATAAGGAAGCTTTGGATATTATAACCAATCTACGCAGCCGCTATGATGGCTATAAGCGTAACCCCTTTAACGAAGAAGAATGCGGTAACCACTATGTGCGCGCCATGGCAAGCTGGTCGGCTTTGCTGGCCATCAGCAAATTTCATTATTCGGCAGTTGATGGCAGCTTTACTATCACCTCAAAACCGGGCACATATTTTTGGTCTAACGGTTATGCTTGGGGCGATGCAGTGGTAGATGATAAAGGGTCAAAACCGTCGCTAACAATTAATGTGCACCATGGCAGTCTCAAATTAAATACCGTTGCTTTGGCCGGCGGCAAATCGCAAAAGCTTAAAATACAACTAGCCGAGGGCAAGCAACAACGTATTTTGTTTAACTAATGTGTGATTTGTGGTAAAAGGTTTATATTTATTAAACTACCATCTATGAAATTAAAATATCTTACTTCAGCAGTTTATGCAGGGCTGCTTTTGCTGATTGCAAGCTCATGCAATACAGGTTCCACAAATGGCGATATTTATCAGTTTGACGAAAATGCCGACACCAGATGGAGCAGCCCCGAAAACCTGAATGGTGCCAAGGCCGACGGTGGAAAGGAAAATAAAACAGCTAAAGGCCACCCAAGCGACCCCATCCCTGCAGGCGGATCAAAGGCGCTCTTGGATATTAAAGGTCAGGGAATTATCAATCGTATCTGGGCTACGGTTAATGACCGTTCGCCGGAAATGCTGCGTTCCCTTAAAATAGAGATCTTTTGGGATGGCGAGAAAAAGCCCGCTGTTACTGCACCATTCGGGGATTTTTTTGGTGCAGGACTGGCAAAGACATCGGCTTTTGAGAACGAATTTTTTGTAAGCCCCGAAGCGCGCTCTTTCACCTGTTTAATTCCTATGCCATTTAAAAAGGCAGCCAAAATTGTAGTGACGAATGAATCAGGCAAAGTATTGAATGATATCTATTTCGATGTGGATTATACGCTGAAGCCGATGCCTGCAAACAGCCTTTACTTGCATGCCTACTGGCACCGCGATACGCTTACTACTCTCGGTAAAGATTTTGAATTGCTGCCAAAGGTTAATGGTAATGGGCGTTTCCTTGGCGTTAATGTGGGCGTAAATGCCAATCCGGTTTACCGCAAATCGTGGTTTGGCGAGGGCGAAGTAAAAATGTACATGGACAACGATGGTGTTTATCCGACACTTAACGGAACTGGCACCGAAGACTACATAGGTACAGGTTGGGGACAGGGTAAATACACCACGCGCTATACGGGCTGTACCATTGCTAACGATACTTTATTGCAATGGGCTTTTTATCGTTATCATGTGAAAGACCCTGTTTACTTCAAGAATAATTTAAGGGTTACCATCCAGCAGATAGGTGGCTATGATACGGATAGCATTGCCGTTTTTCAGAAACAAGGTGCGCCGCTCATCCCGGTTACTACTTACAATGGTAAAATGTACCGCTTCTATGATGGCTCCTCTAAATTTGAAACCGCTAAACCCGGTTCGCCAAAAGGCTGGACAAACTATTACCGCCGCGATGATTTTGCCTCTACGGCCTTCTTTTACCTCGATAAACCTGCAGATAATCTGCCTGCTCTGCAACCGGTTGCCTATCGCGTAACCAATTTAAGGGTTAAGAGATAACAGCCCTGCATACCATACAACTAAAGGCCGCACCATGCGGCTTTTTTTTGTTATATATCAGCCTGGTAAAAAGAAGATAAAATGCTTTATCTTAACATCATACAACAGTACAGTTGTTGAGGTGCTAATTTGTTGCTTGCAGGCATTTACCAATAAACCCATGAGAAGTATTTTTACACTGATCTTTACCCTGTTCTGTAGCGTTGCCATGGCACAAAAATTTACTGACCTGGCACTAACCCCACCTATGGGCTGGAATAGCTGGAATAAATTTGCCTGTGATGGTATTAGCGAAAAGGCCATCCGAGATGTGGCCGATGCAATGGTAACATCGGGCATGAAGGATGCAGGTTACCAATACATCGTTATTGACGATTGCTGGCAGGTCGGCCGCGACAGTATCGGTAACATTATCGCCGATGATAAGAAATTCCCATCGGGCATCAAAGCCCTGGCAGATTATATTCATAGTAAGGGCTTAAAATTCGGTATCTACTCATGCGCCGGTAAGCTTACATGCGCCGGCAGGCCGGGCAGCAGGGGCTACGAATTTCAGGATGCACGTACTTACGCCAAGTGGGGTGTCGACTATCTGAAACTGGATTGGTGCAACAGCGACGGCCAAACCACTAAGGAAGCTTACACCTTGATGCGCGATGCCTTGTACAAAGCTGGCCGGCCGATCGTATTCAGCATTTGCGAGTGGGGTAACAGTAAGCCCTGGTACTGGGCGCAGGATGTCGGCCACCTATGGCGCACCACCGGCGATATAGAAAACCAATGGGGCAAGGTAAAAGCTGTTGAAGGCAAAGTTTGGGGTGGCAGCGTAGTGGCAATACTGGATATGCAAGCAGGTCTGGATAAATTTGCAGGCCCGGGCCACTGGAATGATCCGGATATGCTTGAGGTTGGCAACGGTGGCTTAACCGTTGAAGAAGAACGAGCACATTTTAGTTTATGGTGCATGATAGCCGCACCCCTGATAGCCGGCAATGACCTCAGCAAAATGAGCAAACAAAGCGCAGAGATCTTGACTAATAAAGATGTGATCGCCATTGATCAGGATAAATTAGGCAAACAAGGATATAAGATACTTGACGGCTTTGATTTCGAGATCTACATGAAACCTTTAGCGGGCGGCGATACCGCCGTATGCCTTTTTAACCGTACCGAAAAGCCTTTAAATGTTGATGTGGATTGGGCTAACTACAAGATCGCAAACAACTTTAAAATCACCGATCTGTGGGCGCATAAAAGTGCCGGTACAACTGCAGCAAACTTTAAGACAACAATTGCGCGGCACGATGTTAAAATGTTGCGTCTTAGCAAGTAATGATTTTACATTAACCCATATATGAGAAAGATTTTTGGTGCTTTGCCCCTTGTTATATTAGTGCTATCAGGTTGTAGTCGGCATGAAGATTACACCGGATGGGCGCAGTATAAAGGCGGGAATGAAAATATTCATTACTCTTCGCTTACGCAGGTTGATACCACCAATGTAACCAAACTGCAGGTAGCCTGGGAATACCATACCCGCGATGCTGATACGGCCAACCATTCGCAGATCCAGTGTAACCCAATTATTGTTGATGGGCTGCTTTTTGGCACATCGCCTAAAATGAAACTGTTTGCCATTGATGCGGCAACAGGTAAAGAAAAATGGCAGTTTAACCCTTTCGATTCGTTGGCTAAAGATAAGCGGATGTTCTTTATCCTCAATAATTGCCGTGGGGTAGCTTACTGGGCCAATGGCAATGATAAGCGCATTTATTACACTGCCGGGCCGTACTTGTATGCCATAAATGCAGAGACAGGTAAAACGGTAAGCAGCTTTGCCGATAAGGGTAAGCTGGACTTACATAATGGCCTCAACCGCGATGTAAAGGAGTTGTTTGTTACCGCTACCTCGCCGCCTATTATGTACGGCGATATCATGATAATGGGTAGCCGTGTAGACGAAGGGGCGCATGCCGCACCGGGCCATATCCGCGCGTTTGATGTACGCAGCGGTAAGCAACTTTGGATCTTCCACACCATCCCGCAACCTGGCGAACCGGGTTACGAATCATGGGAAGATAAAAACGCATGGAAATATATAGGAGGGGCAAATGCCTGGGGTGGCTTTAGTTTGGATGTCAAACGCGGTATTGTATACGGTTGTACCGGCTCGGCCTCGTACGACTGGTATGGCGGCAAACGTTTGGGTAACGACCTGTATGCTGATTGCCTGCTGGCACTCGATGCGAAGACTGGTAAACTAAAATGGCATTTTCAGGATATCCACCACGATGTATGGGACAGGGATATCCCCACAGCGCCCGCGTTGGTTACCATCAAAAAAGATGGTAAAAGTATTGATGCGCTCGCACTCACCACTAAAACAGGTTTTGTATTTACGTTTGACAGAGAGACGGGTAAGCCGGTTTATGATATTGTGGAGAAGCCTGTACCAACCTTTACCGATCTGAAAGGAGAGAAGCTCTCACCAACACAGCCGTATCCCGTTGCCCCGGCGCCATTTATGCGCCAACTGGTTACCGAGCAGGAATTGAATCCTTACCTGCCCGATAGCTCTAAAAAAGCCGTACTGGCTGCCTACAAAAGCTACCGTACCGATCATATGTTCAACGCACCTACGTTGGATGGTATTATTGAATTTCCTGGTTTGGATGGCGGTGCTGAGTGGGGCGGGCCTTCTTATGACCCGGGAAGTGGTTACCTATACATCAATGCAAATGAAATGGCCTGGGCTATCCGCGCCATGAAAGTGGATACCAAAGGTGAGGCGGGCGAAACAAACCTGCTTG
>JAESTD010000023.1 GCA_016763755.1 Mucilaginibacter sp. | reverse complement strand
CCCTTCTTCTTCCTCCTGAAAAAACCAGGTAATGGCAGATGAAACAGCTTCTTTACAACCCATATTTTGCTCGCGAAAAAGCGTTTTAACCCCGCAGGGCCATGTTACTGCTGTAGCGATAGACCGTACCTTTTCGCATTGTTCAGCTTCATTTTGTTTACCGGAGCGCGCACCATCGGCAGCGATGTATAAACGCGAGGGCTGTGCTTGCGCAATACGTTCAAATATTTGCGCAGTTAATTCCGGCCGGTTAAATATGATGAGTAATACAGGTGATGTGGTTTTATACATTGACGTAGATTAACAATGGAAAACTTTTTCTGAGTTGGTACCCTGGTAGGCTGTCAGCCCAAGGCGGTCTATTTCTATGTGCCGCTCTTTAATCATCAAAAACTCCTTAAGATCCCATTCAATTGGCCGGATATTATTATCTGAAAGATTAACCGACCCAATAGCATCTAAAAGCAACTGTTTCTTGATGTAGTAAAAAAAGGTATGATAGCCGTTGCCTACATAAACATCGTTATCGTTCTTAAACATACTGTCAAAATCCTGCTGAAACTCAAGTACCCTTTCAAAAAAGTAGCTGTCTTCAATAAGGTACTTACCGGATAGTTTGATGATAGATGTATCTGCCGGGAGCGCTAATTGCTGCAGGTAATCTTTTAGATGGCTCAGCTCGTTATGCCCCTTATCTTTGAATGGGTTGCCTGTTTGACTGTAAAAAGTATCGTAATTATCTGAATAATCTTCGTGCTTAGATACGCACTCCAGCACCGTGTACGAATCAAAAAACTTATGATAACGCAAGGCTGCTTCAATAGAACGGATATATTGTTCGCGCCTGGCTTCATAAGCTTCGGGAATGTTGGCTGTGGTTATGATCAAATGCACCATACGGCCTAATCATTAAACGTTTGCATATCTATCAGCTTGCGGTAAAGGCCATTGTTGTTCATTAGTTCCTGGTGAGAGCCTTGCTCAACTACTTTACCAGCCTCTAAAACAGCAATAATATCTGCGTTCTGGATAGTGCTTAAACGGTGCGCTATAACTAATGAAGTACGGTTTTTCATCAAGTTATTCAAAGCATCCTGCACCAGTTTTTCCGATTCAGTATCAAGGGCCGATGTTGCCTCATCCAGCAGCATGATAGGCGGATTGTTTAATACTGCGCGGGCTATACATATCCACTGGCGCTGCCCGCCTGATAGTTTGGTACCCCTGTCGCCCACGTTGGTTTGGTAACCGTCGTCGGTTTCGCTAATAAAGTTGTGAGCGTTTGCTATTCGCGCAGCCGCCTCAACCTCTTCCTGTGTTACATCGGTTTTGCCAAAGGCGATGTTGTTGAAGATCGTATCATTAAACAGTATCGATTCCTGGTTTACAATTCCCATTAAACTGCGCAGGGACGCTGCCGTAACATCTTTAATATCTTTGCCATCAATAGTAAGTTTGCCGGTTTTGGGATCCATAAACCGGGGGATCAGATCCATCATGGTTGATTTACCACCACCTGATGGGCCAACCAGGGCTACCGTTTTACCTTTCGGGATGGTTAGGTTAATGTCAGATAGAACCGTTTTATCCTGATAGGCAAAGCTCACGTCCTCGAATTTGATCGCATTGTTAAAGCCCTCTACGCCTATCGCGTTCGGTGCGTCATTGATAGCTGGTCGCTCATCAATCAAACTTAAAACACGCTCACCGGCAGCTATACCAGAATGGATATTGCTAAATGAATCTGAAATAGCTTTCGCGGGGCGCATTACCTGCGAGAACAACGCAATGAAAGTAACAAACTCAGGAGGTGTTAAAGCAGAAGATTTATTTAAAACAAGGTGACCGCCGTATAACACAATACAAGCCACCATGGTAACCCCAAAAAACTCTGACACCGGGGAAGCCAGCTGCTGCCTGCGCGCCATTGATTGCGTGATGCGCGAATACTTCTTATTCTCCTGATTGAACCTGTTTTTGATGAAACCCGAAGCGTTAAACGCTTTTACAATCTTGATGCCCGATAAGGCCTCATCAAGATAGCTGATCATATTGCCATAGGTTTGCTGGGATGCAATGGCCTGGGCTTTTAACCGCTTTACAATTTTTGATATGACAAATGCAGAAATAGGAATAACCAAAAATGAGTATAGGGTTAAGCTCGGCGATATTAAGAACAGCGTAACTAAATAGGTAATTAACGTTAACGGCTCTTTAAAGATCACCTGTAGGGTCCCGGTCACAGAGAATTGTACTACCTGCACATCTGATGCTATTTTAGAAATGATATCGCCCTTGCGCTCGTTGCTGAAAAAGCCAAGGTGCAGGTTCATCACATTATCAAACACCGTACGGCGCAGGTTAAGCAGGGTATGTACACGCAGGTTTTCCATAGTGCGTTGAGACAGGTACCGGAACAGGTTACCCACTAATGCTGAAACTACGATAGTACCGCAAACAAACTGCAGGGTAACCCATGTATCGTATTTTTTTATTGTATATTGTACATAATAGTTAAAGGTTGCCATTATATCATACCAGTGTGGTTCTCTCACTACTTCATTATGTACGCTACTATGTTCCGCAAACAACGTAGTTAATAACGGCGCCAGCAGAGCGATATTCAATGTGCTGAATATGATAGAAAGCACGGTTGTTAAAATGTACGGTATTGCAAACTTTTCGATGGGTTTTGCAAAGGATAACAACCTGAAATATGTTTTCATTCAAAAAAGATAATAAATACAAAGGTAACGCTTTTGGCCAATTAGTATTATACAGGTATAAAGCGGGCTACCGCCTGCCAAACTGTGTCAACACCAATGGCCGATATACAAGGGAAAGCCTCGGTGGGTTTAGGCTTATAGATACATTCCCAGTTACAGTTATAGCAAGGCATTTTTTCAAAGATACAAACCGGAGCCGGACTAACACCTTCAGGATAAGGTGCAAACCGGCCGAAATGCCCCCCGCCTAATATACAAACAGAAGGGGTTTTAACGGCTACGGCAATGTGCGTAGCACCGGTTTCATTAGAGATAAGTAAGCGGCTACCAGCCATAATCTCAATTAGTTGGGGCAATGTTGTTGTATTAATGAGATTGTTTACCCGGCCGGATGGTAGCTGGCTTTGTAAATATTCGCCTGCTGCAACTTCGCCGGGGCCGCCAATAAGAGAAATTGTATCGTTGGTTGTTGCAATCAATCTTTGGATTACCTGCAGGAATTGTTCTTTTTCCCATCCTCTTTTAAATTCGCCTGCGCCGGGTAATATGGCGATGTCTGTTTTTGAGGTAGAAGCAATATTTAAATAGGGTTGATTAATAGATAATGGTTGTTGCAGCACACGCTCAAAAAAGAACCGGTTGCGGTTAAACTCAAAGTATGCATCATCCGGCAGTATCAGTTTTTGGGTGTAAAACTTGTCGGTTTTGTTTTTATAGCGAGGCGCAATGCCTTCGTTATCGCTTTGGTATCCGATGATATTTGGCGCTGCAGTAAGTGCTGCAAAGCCATCTGTAATAAAAACGCGGGTATAGGTGGGTTGCAAAACAACCTCGTAGTTATTGCGGAACAGCCGCCAGCCAAAACGCAATGTTTTAAACGGCGCTTCATAATAAGATTTGGGATCGATAAAGTAAGATGTATTCAAATATTCCGAATCCCATTTTCCAGTAACATCGCGCCACAGCCTGTTGCCTATCAGGTCTATTTTGTACCCTTTGTATTTTGCAGATGCAGCCGTTAGTTCGATAAAATTTCTGAACAGGATGTAATCGCCAATTGCATCAGTTTTAATAATGAGGATACGTTTTACGGGTTTACGAAACCGCGCGAAAAAAGCAAAAAGCCCGGGCAGCTTCAGCAGCACAAAACGGGTAAGCCTGAATAAATGGCGGTTTTTGATCTGCATTACTTTTTAATAAAAATTGCTTCCCTTTTTCCGCTGTTCTTTATTGCGCTTATATAAAAATCGTAAATACATTAACCAGCCCATACTCCGGCGTATTATTAACGGCTTTTCTTTCTTAAAAAGCTCATCGTTGTTCGTTGCCGAAAAGCCGGTAAGATCATACCAGACAACTTTTATAGGATAATGCTGCTTTTTAAAAGAAGTGTCGCCCCAAACCTGTAAGTTAAGCGCGTAATCCGCATAAACCTTATAACGTTTGTTATAGCTGTACTTTTTAAAAACCGCCGCAGGATAAAAAATAGTTTGGTGGTTCATGCAGTATTTGGCCAGCCTGTAAGCTGAAAATGGACCCTTCAGCATATCTCCGTCAGACGATACATCGCCGTAATAAACCGTATTTTCATCGAGCAGTAACTTAGCCATCTGGCTAAACCCGGGTAACAACCGGTCGTCAGCACCCATAAAGTATAACCAATGCCCTGTTGCCGCAGCTATGCCTTTATTCATGGCATCATATATGCCTCTATCGGCTTCGCTTGCATAGTAACCAATGTTGGCACTGTGCTTTTTGATCAGCTCGAGCGTACCATCGGTGCTACCGCCATCAATGATCACTACCTGGATGTCTTTTTCGGTTTGGTTAAAAATAGACTGCAGGCAGTTTTCCAATATGTTTACCGAATTGTAAGTGGGTATTATAACGCTGATAAGCGCATCCGCTTTGCGCGTTAATGTCGTTTCTTGCTTATTGTTATCCATTGGCAGGGTTTGTAAAATTAAAGTATTTTTGCCCAAACACCAATTTATGACTACCAGCATAGATGTTATCATCCCTTCATACAGGTTAATTGCAGCCACTTTGCTGCCTATTTTAAAACTGGAGAAGCCTGCTGGCGTTGAGGTACGCTTTTATATTATAGCTGATAACCCCGCGATAAGCGTTGATAAAACAATACTTGATATAATTGACGATAGAAATGTTTTTCTGTTGATAAATCCCGTAAACATGGGCGCATCAGCTACACGAAACAGGGGAATAGAGGCAGGTAAAGGAAGTTGGCTATTGTTTTTGGATGATGATATTGATGTGCCGCCAAATTTATTGCAAACCTATGCAAATGCTGCCATAGCCCATCCCAACGAACCCGGTTTTATTGGCGTGGTAGATATGCCGCCCGCGCCCACTTTGTTTGCCGATGCGGTGCAAACCAACGGCTCTATGGGTGTATTTACAGTTGCAAGGCAGAAGGATTCATTTGCCTGGGGCGCAACGGCTAATATAATGGTTAGCAGGCAAGCGGTTGGCGAGGTAAGGTTTTCTGATGATTATCCAAAATCCGGCGGTGGCGAAGAGGTTGAATTCTTTTTGCGCGTTAGGGAGCGTAATGATTTTACCAATTACAGATCGTTGCCGGATGCAGCAGTAACACACCCGTGGTGGGGCAACGGAAAAACAGACCTGCTTCGCTTTTTCAGATACGGACAAGGTAATAGTTTTTTAGCAGCGCGCAACAAGATCTATCGGTGGTATGATTTTTTGAACACTCCCGAAACGCTTTTAATAGCATTTGTAGCATTGATTGCCTCACTACATAGCCGGATACATACATCGGTATTTGCTTTTTTTGCAGCGTCTGTTATAATAGAATATATAGTTACCGTTACAAGGGTATATCGAATCAATAGAAAAGTATCACCAGTGCTTGCGTGGTATGTAATGCTGTTGCGAAATGTTTATGAAGCCGGGATACTTTATGGCAACCTTAAACGCCGCCGCCTGGCCGGTTTTGGCGAACGTTTTAACTATGAAGGTGCAGTTAAACAGCATAACTTTCGCCTCAACCGTTTCAAGATCATCAAACTGGCGCTGTATATAATTGCGGTAGTGCTGACATGGAAATGCGTTTACACTTCCCGATAACCGCTATCGCAATAAGTTAACTTTTCATCAACCGTGCGGCGATAAATTACCTCATTAGGAAAGTAATTGGCTCGTGAGGTTTGCTTATGAAAAAGGTGATAAGATATGGCAACCATCTTTACCCTTTTTTTATAAACGCCCGAATTGATAAGGCGGGCAGCAAATTCATAATCTTCCCAACCCCAGCCTTCAAAATCGTTATAATAGCCGTTTACCTTGATATAGTCATTGCGCCAGAAAGCCAGGTTACAGCCCTTAACATTCATGGGATCAAGCGGCTTATTGTTGTAAAATTTAGCCAATGCCGGTATCCTGTAAGCGTTGAAACGGGTGTACAATCCTTTCGATAATGGATTAAGTTTAATATCCTTATCCTTTATCATCTGGTTGGTTTTTGCTTCATTTATCATCGCGCGGCTTCCCTGTACAAAATAACCTTTTTGTGCTTGCAAAATATGGTCGGCAATAAAACGACGGTCTAAAACAATATCTCCATCTATCTCAATAATGTAATCTGCTTCGGCAAGTTTAACGGCCTTATTCAGTACGATGCTTTTTCTGAAGCCATTATCTTCATGCCAGGCATGTTTAAGGGGGATATTAAATTTTTTGCGATAAGCATCTATCAACTGTATCGTCTCCTCAGCAGAACCATCATCAGCAATCAGGATCTCATCCGGCATTACTGTCTGTTGCAGGATGCTCAAAAACACAAGCTCGAGCGCGCTCGGCCAATTATATGTTGATACAAGGATACCTATCGTAAAATCCTTCATTTTAATTTACTTCTTTACAATTTTATAATTCTGGTACTCGCTCACGCGCCAGCCGGTTAGGTCTTCAATTTTTTGCAGCACCTTTCGGCGGAAGGTCATTTGTTTGCCTAACTCATCCATATCAAGATCCAGGCTCCAGTTGGTAGCTGCCACGCGTTTCTGCATTACAGCCGGGTGTGTATCAGTAAAGTGTACCAGCCTGTCGGGGTTTTTGTGGCTGTAATCAAACTTGAATGTTTCGGGCAGGTTTTGCTGCATCCAGACATCGTCGTGATAAAAATGATTAAAGTTGCGCAGTTTATTTGCCAACCCTGCCGGTGGTTTCACCCACCCATAATGATAAATATAGGCATCTATCAGCTTAACATTTATCTTACGGTTATCGCCCCATCTAAAGCCCTGTGCATCGCGGTATGAGCGTATGTTCTTATTGTTCCTTACTATTCTTATCTCCCGGCGGTACCAGCGGCGCGAGTGCCCGTAATAATCATACGATCCATAAAAATGCAGATACTTAAATAGCAAGCCGTCAATATTGCTATCGTGCAGGTTATCTTCCATCTCCTTTTTTATCACCGGGAGATATTTTTCATGCACACACTCGTCGCCCTGGATATAGAATGCCCAGTCGACATCGGGCGATATGGCATCAAAAGCCTTATCGGTTTCCTTGGCAAAAACGGAGCCCCCTTCGCGCAGGCTTTCGTCCCAAACGGTTTTAATGATCCTGATCTTTGGCGAACCTATTCCTGATATCAGTTGTTCAGTCTCATCGTAACTATTTCCCAATGCCACCACAAACTCATCACAAATAGGAAGGATGGAAGTTATGGCTTCCACTATGGGATAGTCGTTTTTTACAGCATTGCGGATAAATGTAAAACCTGCTACTTTCATCAAAGGCCAAAGATATAACTCTTTTTGGTAAGGCTTTGCGCATAGCCGGATAGCAGACCTGCCTATTGCCGCAATTTCACTACTTTTACCATCTGCCATGTCAATACCTTTAACTATAGATATCAACCAAGCTTCGGGTTTTCGCCCGGTAGCGCGCGCGCTCACCATTGTTGAGAACAATTTAAAAGGATATGACGACCTGCTTAAAGACCTGGCATTTTCTGATACGCCAATAACCGGGATTACCGGCCCGCCGGGTGCCGGCAAAAGCACGTTAGTAAATGCCATCATCAGCGGTTTATTAGCAAAGGGCAAGAAAGTGGCCGTGCTGGCTATCGATCCTACCTCACCATTCAACTTTGGCTCGTTACTGGGCGATAGGATACGGATGGCGGCTCACTTTAATCATCCTGATGTATTTATCAGATCATTGGCAACTCGCGGCTCGTTGGGCGGGTTATCAGCTAAAACCATTGAGATGACTGAGGTATTAAAAGCTGCGGGTTTTGACCATATTATTGTGGAGACTGTAGGGGTAGGACAATCAGAAGTAGAAATAGCCGGACTGGCCGATCAAACCTTTGTTACCCTGGTGCCCGAAGCCGGTGATGAGATCCAGAATATTAAATCGGGCCTGATGGAAATTGCCGATGCTTTCATCATCAATAAAGCCGACCGTGATGGCGCTGCCCTGTTTATCAATAATCTGAAGAAAATACTGCACCACGATAACGGCCGTAACACCCCTATCCTAAAAACCGTTGCTTCAAAAAACGAAGGCATTAATGCCGTTGTTGATCTGATGCTATCGGCCCCGCAACAAACCAACACCCGTAAAGAACTACTCCTTGCCGAAAAGGTATACCATATTATACAGCAACGCCGCATGCAAGGCATCGACAAAAAGAAGCTCCGGCAAGAAATTACCGAAGCTTTAAATAAAGGTGATTTTAATATCTATCGTTTTGCGGCCCAAGCCGCGGGTTAGAGTTAAGAGCCAGGAATCAAGACAGAAAAATCCAGCTTCTTGACTCTTGTCTCTTGGTTCTTGACTCTTTAACTAAGAGTTCATCAACTCTTCAATTTCCTGTGCTTCGATAGGGATATGCGCCATCAGGTCGCGGTTGCCATCTTTGGTGATCAGGATATCGTTTTCTAAACGGATACCCAAGCCTTCTTCGGGGATATAAATGCCGGGCTCACAGGTTAAAATGTTACCAACTTCAAAAGCTTTGTAGCGGCTGGCGTAATCGTGCACATCTAAACCTAAGTGGTGCGAGGTACCGTGCATAAAATACTTTTTATATAAAGGCATTTTAGGATCCTGCTTTTCAACTTCGTGTTTATTTAACAAACCAAGACCTATCAATTCGCTTTCCAACACTTTACCAACCTCATCGTGATATTCGTTCCATACGGTGCCGGCAACCAGCATTTTTGATGCCGCACGGAAAACGCGTAATACGGCGTCATATACCTCGCGCTGGCGTTTAGTAAAACGGCCGTTAACCGGGATGGAGCGGCTCATGTCGGCGTTATAATTAGCGTATTCAGCAGCCCAGTCAAATAATATTACATCGCCATCATTACAAACCTGGTTGTTATCTATGTAATGTAGTACGATAGCATTTTTACCCGACGCGATGATAGGGCTGTAAGCATGGCCGGTAGCGCGCTGTCTTAAAAACTCGTGGGTTATCTCGGCTTCTATCTCGTATTCGGTAACGCCGGGCTTTACAAATTTCAGGGTCCTGATAAAAGCATCGCGGGTTATATCACAGGCTTTTTGGGTAAGGGCTACTTCAATATCAGACTTTACCACACGCAGATCGCGTAGGATGGGAGCAGAACGTTCATAATGATGCAAAGGATAGCGATCTTTAAGGGCGTTCAGCATCCGCAGGTCGCGGTACGGAACAGTATGTGCATACCTGTCGTTCTCGTTTGTATTTATATATATATTATCTGCATAATTAATGATGGTATGCAAAATACTATCACACTCATGCAGCCAGAATACTTGCTGTATTCCTGAAGCCTTGCGTGCTTCTTCTTTCGTATACTTGTGTCCTTCCCAAACAGCAATGTGTTCGTTGGTTTGTCTTAAAAATAGTACTTCTTTGTATAGCGGATTAGGACAATCCGGATAAATAATAAGTACACTTTGCTCCTGATCGATACCTGAGAGATAAAAAAAATCAGGATTTTGCTTAAAAATAAAAGTTTGATCGCCATTCCTTGGATATTCGTCATTGGAGTGAAAAATGGCAATTGAGTTGGATTTTAATCGCGAAACGAAATTTTTTCTATTAATTGTAAATAACTGTTCGTCAACAGGAGTATATTTCATAAACTAAAAAATATTGATTGTCCAAAAAACAAACCATTCAGAAGTTTGTAATAGATATTGTGAATTTTGGAACAGGATTTGGTATTTGTTTCAAACATAATTACTAATTTTGACAAAAATCACAATTAAATCGTTTAATCTTAAAACTATGAATTATTCTACATTACGAAAATCAGTAGCATCTACATTTGCGGCTATGCTGGTTGCTGGTGTAGTTAGTGCACAAACGGATTCAACCGCTACAGCACCTGCTGCCACCACTACAACAACAACTACTACAGATTCAACAATGTCTGCTACAACTACTAACGCCAAAGTATTTGGTGGTAGAGGCCAGTACAGAACTTGGAGCATCGGTTTCAATGCTGGTGTAACTTCTCCAACTATGGCAACTGGTGGTAGCCTTAATGACTACCAAAACAACAAAATTGAATTAGGTTACGGTATCTCTTTCCGCGATCAATTGGGCCACAACTTTGGTTTACAATTAGACGTGCGTGGTGGTAAAGTATCAGGTGATAACAATACAAACCCTGCTGCTTACTCAACCAAATTCTACCAGGCTACTTTAAGCGGTGTTGTTAACGTAGCAACTATCGACTTCATCCGTCGTAAAAACTCTGTTAACTTCTTCTTAACTGCTGGTGCTGGTTTGGCTATGTACAACCCAACTGGTGTTACTGCAGGTAACCAAACTTTTGACTTCAAAGATGGCGGCCAGGCTAATGCAGGTACCGGATCATGGGTTAAAGAATACGTTATCCCTGTAGGTGCTGGTGTTAAATTCCGTTTAAGCGATGCAGTTGCCTTAAACTTCGGTTACACTCAAAACTTTATTGATGGTGGTAACTTTGACGGTCTTACTACCGGTAACAACAAAAAAGACCACTACTCTTACGGTTACGGTGGTTTAGAGTTCACCCTGGGTTCAGGTTCAAAACCAAGCTTAGAGTGGGTTAACCCGGTTGCTATGATGTACGACGAACTTTACGATGCAGCTCTTCGTCAAGAAGTTGAGGCTCTTAAAGGCCGTGTAACTAACGTTGAAAACGCAGTTAACGATCTTAAAAAAGATTCTGACGGTGACGGTGTATCTGATCAATTTGACAAATGCCCTAACACTCCTGCTGGCAGCGTAGTTGACGGTTCTGGTTGTGTTATCGTATTCCCTAAAGATACAGTTGCAACTGCAGGCGTAGCTTACTCAAACATTCAGTTCGAGTTCGATAGCTCAGTATTACGTACTTCTGCTTACCCGGCATTAGATGCTACTTCAGCTGACCTACGTTCATCTGGTAAAACTACTGAAGTACAAGGTTACGCTTCATCTGAAGGTACTGCTGCTCACAACATGACTTTATCTCGTGATCGTGCTAACTCTGTAAAAACTTACTTAGTTAACTCTGGTGTATCTGCTTCTAAATTAAAAGTTAAAGCTTTTGGTGAAACTAAACCAATCGCTGATAACTCTACTGAAGAAGGTCGTATCGCTAACCGTCGTGTAGCTTTCCAAGTAAAATAATATCAATTAAATATTATTAAGAAGCCCCCCGAATAACTCGGGGGGCTTTCTTTTTTTATTAACTTTGTGATATGTACTTTTTCAGAAAAAAAGACCCAAACAGGCCCACCAGCTTTAACCTGAAAGTGATGCATACCATCAATGCCATCGCTATCCTAATGTTTTTGGCAGGTATTATTTACAAGCTTGTACAATGGTTCTTTTTCTCTAAATAACCCTACAACTTACCATCATGAAAACTATTATCAATACTGATAAAGCTCCCGCTCCGATAGGCCCATACAGCCAGGCAGTAGCCGCAAACGGATTATTATTTATTTCAGGCCAGATCCCGGCAAATCCTGCCACCGGCGAGATCGTAACCACCGGCATTACCGATGAAGCTAAGATGGTAATGGAAAACCTTAAAGCTATATTGACCGAGGCTGGTGTTGGTTTTGATAATATAATAAAATCAACCATCTTTTTAACTGATATGCAAACCTTTGCTCAGGTTAACGAAGTTTACGGCTCATACTTTACTGCCGATTTCCCGGCCCGCGAAACCGTGCAAGTATCGGCCCTGCCAAAAGGCGTTAACGTTGAAATATCTGTTATTGCATTAAAGGACTGAGTTTATTGCCTTGAACAATCAGCATCTTCAAACACCCATTGAGTATTTAAAAGGTGTAGGCCTCTCACGTGCCGAGGTGCTGAAAAAGGAATTGCAGATCTACATCTTTGAGGACCTTTTAAAGCTGGTCCCCTATAAATATATTGACCGCACCCGGTTTTACAAGGTAAGGGTGATACAACCCGATATGCCTTATGTGCAGGTGCTGGCCCGTGTTATCTCAAAAGAGATAATCGGCGAAAAGCATACCAGGCGCCTGATCGTGCAAGCAAAAGACGATACCGGGATTATTGAACTGGCCTGGTTTCAGGGGATTAAATGGGTTGAGAAAATGATAGTGCCCGGCAAAGTGTACGTATTGTTTGGCAAGCCCGGTTTTTTCAATGGAAAAACCCAGATGTCGCACCCGGAGTTAGAACTATATGTTCCGGGCGTACAACAAAAAGGAAACCTCACCCTTCAACCTGCCTACAACTCTACCGAAAAATTAAAGCAGTTTAGTTTAGATAGCAAAGGCATACAGAAACTTGTTGCGGTATTGCTTGAGCAGCACAGCCGTAACATTGAAGAAAACCTGCCGGCATACATTCTTAACCGATTTAAACTGATTGGCCGCGCCGAGGCTTACCGAGGTATCCATTTCCCTAACGATGCTAACCAATTAAGGGAAGCGCAGTACCGCCTAAAGTTTGAGGAGCTTTTTTTACTGCAGCTCAAACTGCTCAAGAACAAGTTGCTGCATACCCAAAAATTCAAAGGCAACATATTTGACAAGGTTGGAGAGTATTTCAATGAGTTTTTTCATCATAAACTTCCCTTTCCGTTAACTAATGCACAAAAGCGGGTATTAAAGGAGATTCGGCTTGATACCCAGCGTGGCGTACAAATGAACCGGCTGTTACAGGGCGATGTAGGCAGCGGCAAAACCGTAGTGGCGTTGATGTGCATGCTGCTGGCCATCGATAACGGTTTCCAGGCCTGCATCATGGCGCCAACCGAAATTTTAGCCAATCAGCATTATGAGACCATTAAAAGCCTGGTTGGTGAAGATTTTATCGATATCGCTTTGCTTACCGGCTCTGTTCCGCAGAAACTGCGTAAAGGTATCCATGAGCGCTTAGAGGACGGTCGCCTGCATATACTGGTTGGCACACATGCCCTTATTGAAGACAAAGTGCAATATAAAAACCTGGGCTTAGTGGTGATAGACGAGCAACACCGCTTTGGTGTTGAACAGCGTGCAAAGCTTTGGAAAAAGGCTGTTGTACCACCACACATGCTGGTAATGACGGCGACGCCTATCCCCCGCACACTGGCGATGACCTTGTACGGTGATTTGGACATATCCGTAATTGACGAATTACCGGCCAACCGTAAACCCATCCAAACGCACCATTATTATGAAGCACAGCGCTTGCGTATGTTTGGCTTTATGCGGGATGAGATAGCAAAGGGCAGACAGATCTATGTGGTATACCCGCTGATAAAGGAAAGCGAAAAACTTGATCTGAAGAATCTTCAGGATGGTATAGAGATCATGTCGCGTGAGTTTCCTTTACCAAACTATCGTATCAGTATAGTACATGGTAAACTCAAAGCTGCAGACAAGGAAGCTGAGATGCAGCGCTTTGTTAAAGGCGAAACGCAAATAATGGTTGCTACTACCGTAATAGAGGTTGGGGTGAATGTACCCAATGCCTCAGTAATGATCATTGAAAATGCAGAGCGTTTTGGCCTATCGCAATTGCACCAGTTACGTGGCCGTGTTGGCCGCGGGGCGGAGCAATCGTATTGTATCTTAATGAGCAAGGAAAAGCTAAGCAACGATGGCCGCATTCGCCTCAACACCATGGTAAAAACTAATAACGGTTTTGAGATTGCCGAAACTGATATGCAACTGCGAGGGCCCGGCGATATTGCCGGCACGCAGCAAAGCGGTGTACTCGACCTTAAAGTTGCCGACCTTACCACCGACCAGGAAGTGCTGCAACAAGCGCGCAACGTGGTAATAGAAATTTTTGAGAAAGACCCTCAATTGGCTGCCCCTGAAAACCGGCTGCTCAACCTTGCGTTGCAGCAAAAAAATGATGGCTTAAGCTGGGATAAGATCTCCTGAGTTGGCTTTTGCGCCTGCAAATATTACATTTGTTTAAATGCATCTTATCATGAAAAAATATCTACTATCAGCTGCTTTGTTGCTGTCTGCTGCCGTATCCCATGCGCAGGATTCTGTGATCATCCGCAAATTTTATGACGAGGCTTTGGTTAACGGCCAGGCTTATGAAAATCTGCGCTACCTGTGTAAAAAGATCGGTCAGCGTTTAAGTGGTTCTGCCGGTGCCGAAAAAGCTGTTGCCTGGAGCAAAAAGCTGATGGATAGTTACGGCTTTGATAAAGTTTACCTGCAGGAAGTAATGGTTCCGCATTGGGTACGCGGTGCAAAAGAGCAAGCTTATATTATTGATGGCAGCAAAAAAATAGCCGTACCGATAGTAGCGCTAGGTTCATCGATAGCCACCCCCGCAAAAGGCATTACTGCCAATATTGTAGAAGTAAGAAGTATTAAAGAACTGGATGCACTTGGCGAAAGTGGTATTAAAGGTAAGATAGTTTTCTTTAACGGCGCATTTGATCAGCGATTTATTGAAACGGGAGCAGGTTATGGCGCTGCCGGCGTTCAGCGTTTTGCAGGCCCATCGGCGGCTGCTAAATACGGTGCGGTTGGTGCTATCGTTCGTTCAATTACCCCTGCTTTGGATGATTATCCGCACACGGGGGGCACGGTTTATGTTGATGGCATAAACAAGATACCGGCGGCAGCAATATCAACGCTGGCGGCAAATAAACTGAGCAATATGCTGAGGTTGCGGAAACTGCCACTCATTAAATTCTACTTTAAACAAAGCTGCCAAACCCTGCCCGATGCAAAATCATACAATGTGATCGGTGAGATAAAAGGCAGCGAAAATCCAAATAAATTTATCACCGTTGGCGGTCACCTGGATTCATGGGACCTGGCAGAGGGCGCTCATGATGACGGTACCGGTGTGGTACAATCTGCAGAAGTATTGCGCATTTTAAAGGCAACGGGGTATAAACCAAAGAACTCTATCCGTGCTGTGTTCTTCATGAACGAGGAAAATGGCCATAAGGGTGGCATTAAATACGCCGAACAAGCTGCGGCTGATAAAGAAGAGCATATTGCAGCTATAGAAACCGATGAAGGCGGCTTTACCCCACGCGGCTTTAGCTTTGAGGGCGTGTCTCCGGCTTTCCTGAAAAACGTAAACGCCAAATTCAAAAACCTGCTTGAGCCATATGAGGCCGATAGGTTAATTGCCGGTGGTGGGGGAACAGATATTGGCCCACTGAAAGAAACTATCCCATCTGTTAAGCTTATAGGTTTTCGCCCGGATTCACAGCGTTATTTTGATATCCACCATACCGCAATGATGTTTTTGAAAACGTGAACAAACGCGAATTACATTTAGGCGCCGCAGCAATAACTGCAATGGTTTATCTGATAGACCAATATGGTTTAAACCTATAAAACTTTTACAATTAAATGCTTTGAGCCGCAGGTTTACTGATGTAACTT
Source organism: Mucilaginibacter sp. (assembly GCA_016763755.1). Taxonomy (GTDB): domain Bacteria; phylum Bacteroidota; class Bacteroidia; order Sphingobacteriales; family Sphingobacteriaceae; genus Mucilaginibacter. The sequence continues at coordinate 8,679 of JAESTD010000023.1, read as the reverse complement.
GCGGCTCTTAATTTTTAGCACCGTGCCAACAGACGAACCCGCCCCCCAGAAAGTTGATTCATTTGCCGCTTTACGATACAAAGATTTTCGTTCGTATATCGGGATGCGTTTCTTTTTTACGTTTGCTTACCAGATGCAAACAACGGTGTTGGGTTTCTACATTTATCAGCTAACGCATAGCAAAATTGCCATCGCCTTTATTGGCTTAGCCGAAGCGATACCAGCCGTTGGTATCGCTTTATACGGTGGCTATATTGCCGATAAGTACGAAAAGCGTAAGATGCTGCTGATCATATTTGCAGGCGTATTTGTAGCGGCGCTGGCTATGTTCACTGTAACGTTAGACATCTTGCGGCCATACATTCACCATGCCTGGATATTACCAACGCTATATGCCATGATATTTTGTAATGGCCTTGCACGCGCCTTTTACGGCCCGGCAACCTTTGTTATTTACGCGCATAGCATCCCCAAAGAGTTATACCCCAACGGAAGTACCTGGAGCAGCTCCAGCTGGCAGGTAGCTTCGATATTGGGGCCACTAACAGGTGGTGCTATATATGGATTTGCAGGACACATCATCCCCGGCTTAAGCGGCATTACCGGTACATTTGTGATAATACTCGTTTTTATGCTCGTTGCCTTGGTGCTGGTGTTTTTACTGCGCAAGTTCCCGCCGGTATTTGTACCAAAAGAGAATATCTGGAAAAGCCTTAAAGAAGGGCTCGATTTTGTATTTACCAATAAGATCATGTTCTACGCCATGAGTCTTGATCTGTTCTCCGTATTCTTTGGTGGTGTAGTTGCATTATTACCCGTATTTGCTTTAGATATTTTAAAAGTTGGTCCCGAGGGACTTGGTATTATGCGTATGGCCACCTCTTTAGGTGCGGCACTCACGATGATTTCGATGGTGAGATTTTCGCCTATGAACCGCCCTTGGCGTAACCTGCTCATAGCTGTAGCAGGTTTTGGCTTGGCTATTATAGGCTTTGGTCTTTCAAGGGTATTTTATGTATCGTTGGTGTTTTTATTTTTACAGGGAGCGTTTGATAGCGTAAGCGTTATTATACGTGGTACCTTGATGCAATTGCTTACACCAGACCACATGCGCGGGCGGGTTTCAGCTGTGAATTCAATGTTTATAGGTTCATCAAACGAGATAGGTGATTTTGAGTCCGGTATGGCGGCTAAATTATTGGGCACAGTGCCGGCAGTGATTTTTGGCGGTAGTATGACGTTGTTGATCGTTACTGTGACGTTTCTGAAAACTAAAAGGCTTATACCATTATCTCTAACAGAGATACACGCTCCAAAAGCCGATAAAGTTATAGCTTAGAAAAGAGAAGGCTTAAATTATAGTCGATTTAACAGTTGTGTTATTGTGCGCATGTTTGCTAAATTTGCTGCAACATCCCCTACGTATTTAACTTGCTTAAGCCCGTGACCCCTAAGAGATTGCACATCTTTAAGGTCAGTGTACTCAGCAGCATCCTGATATGGGTGTGGCTCTGTTCACCGACGTCCAGTACTGCCAATAAGGTAGTTCAAAGTACTTCTTATCAGTCCGGCATTTTTAATCATTTAAAAGATTCAGCAGCAAACAAAAGGGTTGAAATAGCCCGTCAGTTATCAAGGCCCTGCCGCAAAATGAATGAGGCGGATGCCATGCGTACAATTGACGATTTGAATAAGATCGCCGTCGCTCTTAAAGATCTTCCTCTTCAGTGTGCTGTTTTTGACATTCGGGCCGATTATTACTCTGTTAACCGCGGTTATAACAATCTTAGCACCAGATATTACAAACAAGCAGTTGCATTTGCCGAAGCCGAGAGGTTGCCAATGGAAACGGGTATCTACCAGCATAGGTTGGCTAATTACTATTTCCTTTACAAAAAGAACATAGACGCCTGCCGTTATTACCTTTTATCAGAAAAAAAACTCAGAGAAGTAGGGTTTAGGAATGTGCCGGGCATGGGCAACTTATTTTCTGAAACGGCTAATTTTTATTACACATTGGGCGACTATGACGATGCGCGCGATAATCTTAAAAATGCGCTTTTATATCAACGCGAACCCTCGCGTACAAGGGTAAATATCATTAATACCATTGGCCTTACCTACCGCAATAATGGCAACTACTTGCCTGCATTAACTTACTTTAACAGCGCACTAAAGCTTGCCCATCAAATTCGCGACACCATTTGGGTGGCATTGGCAAAAGGTAATATTGGCTCGGTTTATTTACTTCAGAATCAATATAAGCAAGCGTTACCGCTTATCCGCGAAGATTACGAGCAATCGGTTAAATATCATGAAACGGTGAACTCGGCGATAGCCATGCTTCGTATCGTGGTCATCAGCCTCAAATTTGGTAATTTAAAATTGGCGGCTGCGCAATTAGATACTGTAGACAAAGTGTTATCAGTATCCACTGAAAATGTTTTGAATGAACGTATTAAATATTATGATCTGCTGGCGCAGGTTAAAGGCGGGCTAAACCAACCGGCTTTGGCTGAGCATTACCGTTTTGTTTCAGATCAGTTGATGGATAGCGTTACCAAGCTGGATAACATAGCTGCTATAGAACGCATACGGCTGCTGTGGCTTAAGCAAAAAAGCGCTGAAGACTTCAATAATTTAAAGAAAAGCGCCGGTTTAGCTGCATTTAAGCAAAATACCATCATAGTGGTACTTGTGCTACTGATTGTTATTGGTGTATTGATCTCTAACAGGCAGCGCCTCAAGGCAAAGAAGGATAAAGCACTTTTAATTTCAGAAAGGTTAAGACTTTATGAAGAACGGAAAAATGCTGATGCTGCTTTAAGTGGGTATACTGAAAATCTGCGGCAGAAAAATGAAATGATAGATAGCTTTAAACAAGAGCTCGAACGTTTACAGATAACTGTTGATGATCGCGAATTTGCTGCCAATCTTGAAAAACTAATGCAGGCCCATATCATGACAGATGAGAGCTGGGACGACTTTAAAAAGCTATTCAACAAAGTGCATCGTAATTTCTTTCACAACATAAGGCATAATTATAACGGCTTATCAGATACTGACATTCGCCTTTTGGCATTAATCAAGCTCAAGCTTAATAATAAAGAAATGGCCGGTATGCTTGGTATTACCATTGATGGTGTTAAGAAAGCCAAACAACGATTACGCAAAAAAATGGATATTGACGACAGTGATGACATCGAATACGTGGTTAACAGGCTTTAAACGCTAATAAACGGGTTTTTTTAGCATTTGTCGCGATTTTGTCCACCCCCAAAAACTACCGAAAAGTGATTTTTAGGCAGATATTTGACAACGTAATAAGCGCCCCTTTTAATTTTCGCTTTACGTTTTAATAATTAATTAAAGTGGAGAAGATCAATAGCAGTGTTCCTAATGCAATGCTAATTGATACTGGGGTATTTATTGCAATAATAAATTATTGATTAAACTAAAATTGTTGACGTTTACAAAACCCCTACAATGCAAACAAAACAAAACAAAAAATGCCCGCACTGCGAGCGAGGGCGCCTCGCCATCCGTGTGAAGCGGCAAACTGTAGTTAAAACTTTCCTTTTTTGGTTACCGCTTAAACGCTATGAATGCAATATGTGCAATAGGGCAGCCTATGTATACCGTAGTGTTATGGAAACCGTGAAAAAAAAAGAAACACTGATTAATACGATTTAGAAGGGGGATTTTCTGAATCATTGTGTGCATCATTACCTATCGGGTTTCGGCCCGATAGCGTAAGCGGTGCTTCTCTACAATCGTATATTAATATAGTTTACTATCCACTTATAGCCTAAGTTTAAGGGGTGCATCATTCGGTGCACCCTTTTTGTATTTGTATCCTGTTTTAGTTGCCAGGTGGTTACCCAATATTCTACACCTGTTCCTGAATAAACTTGCTATGCCCTTTCAACTTAGTAAAAAATAAGATAAAATTTATAAATAAATGAATATTCATTTATATTTGTATTGAAGCTATGCGTACAAGAGTTAATAACAAAGTTGAACTCGTTAAAAAAACAGCTATTGAGCTGATGGTAAAAGATGGCCTGGAAGGTTTCAGTATGAATAAACTGGCACGTGCCTGTAATATATCAGTAGCCACACTCTACATTTATTACAAAGATAGAGACGACTTGATCGTCAATATAGCTGTAGATGAAGGCCAGCAGATGAGTGCCGCCATGACCAGAGATTTTGACCCGGCCATGCCATTTGAACAGGGCCTGCGCATACAATGGCGTAACCGCTACGAGTATGTAAAGCAAAACCCGATGATGAATGCTTTTTTTGAACAGTTGAGGAACTCGAGCTACCAGGAAAAGTTCCTGGAAAGTTTCCTCTCCGACTTTAAGATAGCAATGGGCGATTTTATGCGTAATTCTATCAGTCGTGGAGACGTTGATGAAATGCCTTTTGAAGCTTACTGGTCAATTGCCTACGGGCCGTTATACTCGCTCATCAGGTTTGACCAGGAAGGGCAGAGCATGGGCGGCCGCGAGTTTAAAATGACCGACAAGGTACTTTGGAAAACCTTCGACCTTGTTGTAAAGGCATTAAAGAAATAACATTGAAACTATGGAAAGCTTTGATCACATTTTAATATTTAAAACCAACATCAACTGCGATGGCGATAAGCAGTTGCTCCATACCCTGCTTGACGGTAACCATGCTATCGAAAGCTGGAGTATTGATATGGAAGATGAGGACTGCGTGCTACGTATCGTATCGCACTACCTCAGCCATTGCCAAATAATTGAATTATTAAATACTCATGGCCATCGGTGCTGTGAATTAACTTGATCCCACACAAAATGAAAACTGAAGAATCGGGAGCCTTATCCGGCTACCAAAAATTTGTAATATTTATACTGGCTATCACCCAGTTTACTGTGATATTGGATTTTATGGTGATGTCGCCGCTTGGCGATATGCTGATGAAATCATTGTCGTTAAAGCCATCGGCCTTTGGTGTTGCCGTATCCGGCTACGCCATCAGCGCAGGTATCAGCGGGTTGTTAACCGCCGCCTTTGCCGATAGGTTCGATCGTAAAAAACTGCTGCTATTTTTTTACTGCGGCTTTATCATCGGCACAATTTTCTGCGGAATGGCGCACAGTTATGTAGCGCTTGTTACAGCACGTATCATCACCGGATTATTTGGCGGTGTTATCGGTTCTATCTCAATGGCTATCATTACCGACGTATTCCCGATGCAGAAACGCGGGCAGGTAATGAGTTTTATACAAATGGGCTTTGGTGCAAGCCAGGTTTTGGGCGTACCTATCGGTATCTACATCGCCACACTTTGGCAATGGGAAGCGCCTTTCTGGATGGTGGCTGGCTTAAGTGTTTTAATTGCTATCACCATAGCCATGTACCTGAAACCGATTACCGCGCATTTGGCTTTACAGCATGATCGGTCTGTGTTTTCTCATTTGATAAAAACCCTATCTAACAATAATTACAGGATTGCTTTTACATCCACCGCATTATTATCAATAGGTGGTTTTATGATGATGCCCTTCGGGAGTACATTTGCAGTGAATAACCTTGGTGTTAATTACAAGCAATTGACCATGCTGCTGATGGTGTCGGGTATTAGCTCATTGGTGGTAATGCCGTTTATAGGTAAGCTGAGCGACAAGATAGATAAGTTCAAGATCTTCGTAGCAGCATCTATCTGGATGATGGTGACCTGTGTGCTGTATACCAACCTGGGCGTAACCCCGCTGCCGTTAATAATGGTATTTAATATCGCCATGATGATGGGTGTAATGAGCCGCATGATCCCGTCATCTGCATTAACCAGCGCCATCCCCGATGCCGCCGATCGTGGTGCTTTCATGAGCATCAACTCGTCACTGCAGCAAATTGCGGGCGGCATAGCTGCCATTGCTGCCGGTAAAATAGTGGTGCAGGCACATAGGGGCGCGCCTATACAGCATTATGATATTGTGGGCTACGTAATTGTAGTAATATCTATCATCAGCATTGGGTTGATGTGGCGGGTAAATAACCTTGCTAAAAAACGCGCACAACTTAAGCAAGATGCCGTTATGCCTGAGGAGCCGATGATAGAAGCAGTTTAGTATAATATCGAACACTGAATTTTGAATGTAGAAGGCCGAAGTAAGCTGTAGCGTGTCAGTCTGAGCTTGTTGAAGACCTGTAAAAGAGATGAGTGGTTTGACAGGCTCACCATGACAAAATAAACCAATTGTCATTTCGAAAGAGCAGAAGGGCGGGGTAAGAGCGTGCGAGCGACGAGAAATCTTGTTATTCCTGCAAAGCGGAACTTACGGAGTAACAAGATTTATCTTCGATGAGCTCCACTTCGTTACGGTTCTCCTCGCTGTCGCTCGTTCGAGATTACAACGCTGTATGTTGTTCGAAAGCTTCAACATGACAGGATACTAAAGAATGTAGAATACCAGAAGCTTACTTCATCACTTGATATTTCACAAAAAGTCCCCTGCCCAACAGCAAGGGACTTTTTGCTATATTTAGCTCAATTAACCATCACAATGAAAAAGATCACCCTGATTACTTTAATATCTACTGCTGCCATGGCTGCAAATGCGCAAGTAAAATTCGATCCGCCTAAAACTAAAATTAAACCTGTTGTTGATACCCTGCATGGCGTTCAACTTACTGATAACTACCGTTGGTTAGAAGACAAGAAAGACGAAGAGGTTATTGACTGGACCAAAAAACAACACGACTACGGTGTAGAGTATCTGGGTAAAACCCAAAAAACTCACCCTGATTTAAAGGAAGGCATCGCCGCTTACCTAAATATGGATTACGAAGGCCCATTGAATAATGTAGGCAAACGCGTTTTCCAAACAGTGAAAAAGAAGGGCGATAAGCAATATAAAACCTACACCATTATTGACGGTAAAAAGATCCTGATATGGGACCCGGTTACGCTTGATGCAGATGGAAAGATCTCTACCAGTGGGATCTCTTACACTTATGATGGCGAACGTGCGGCCGTTAGCGCGCAGAAAAGCGGCGCCGAGGTAAACACCGTTTATTTTATTGATACCCGCACCGGTAAACAGATCCATGAGCCATTGACCGGTACCAGCGGTTTCCAGTGGTGTAAAGACCAGCAGCATGCCTATGTAACGCTACGCACGCAGGAAGATGTGGATAAGCAACGCCCGCTAAAAACTTACTATATAAAAGTTGGTGACCCAATTGAGAAAGCTACATTTGTAGGTACTACTGCCGATGCCAAAAACAGTTTCTTTATTTACGATAACCGTTACAGCGATGTAACTTTTAGCGGCGAAGGCGATTTCTACTCTAACAGCTTAAAGATGCGCCCAACCGGCAGCATGAAAGATGGCAAACTGATCTATAACAGTAAAAAATTCCAGGCTTACCCAGAGGCCATTGGCAACAAATTATTTATTAAAACCAATGATAATGCGCCTAACAGCCGCTTAATGGTGGCCGATAAACTGAACCCGGAATACAAGAACTGGAAAGTGCTGATCCCCGAGAGCAGTGATGTGATGGAAGATGTAGTGATCACTAAAGACAACAGCATTATTGTTCAGAACAAAAAAGATATCCAGAGCAGCCTTACCATTTACAACATTAATGGTAAAAAACTACGCCCTGTGCCTCTGCCAGAGCAGGGCAGCATTGGTGGCATGAGCTACGACCGCGAGGAAGATAAACTATACATATCACTGGTTGCCTTTACCTCTACGCCAAAAACCTACGTGTGCTCGCCCAAAGATTATAAATGGAAGTTGTTTTACCAGCGCCATTTACCGGTTGATATGAGCGACATAACTGGCGAGATCAAGTTCTACACTTCTAAAGACGGCAGTCGTGTACCGGTATTTGTGGTACATCGTAAGGATATTAAAATGGATGGCAAAAATCCTGTATTACTTACTGCTTACGGCGGTTTCCAATCGGGGATTAAACCGGGTTATTTTGGTTTTTACGCACCATTTATTAAAGCGGGTGGGATAGTGGTACAGCCTGGCATCCGTGGCGGCGACGAGTTTGGCGAGAAATGGCACCTTGATGGTATGCTGGCTAAAAAACAGAATAGCTTTGACGATTTTTATGCCTGCGCCGAGTGGTTGATAAAAGAAAGTATACTACTGAAAGCAAGATAGTCGCCCTGGGCGGTAGCAATGGTGGCCTGCTGATGGGTGCGGCTGCAACCCAGCGCCCCGATCTGTTTAAAGCTATTGTTTGCGAAGTACCGCTGCTGGATATGCTGCGTTACCACAAATTCCTGATAGCGCGTTACTGGATCCCGGAGTATGGCTCGTCTGAAGATGCAGAGCAGTTCCGCTGGTTATTGCGCTACTCGCCTTATCAGAATATTCGGGCAGGTGTAAATGTACCGCCAATGCTGGTAACCGCCGGAGCCAACGATACCCGTGTTGACCCAATGAATGCCAAAAAGTTTGTGGCAGCCTTACAGAACAATCCCGGCCAAACCAGCCCGATCATCCTGCACATGGATTTTGACAGCGGCCACGGCAGCGGCCAAAGCACCCAACAATCTATCGATAACTGGACGTTTGTGTTTGAGTACGTGATGAACCAATTGGGGATGTAGGAAATTGTGTGAACCCTGCGCGTCGTTGCGAGGCACGAAGCAATCTCCGAATTACAGGGCCATTT
>JAESTD010000304.1 GCA_016763755.1 Mucilaginibacter sp. | reverse complement strand
GTAAAAGCTGAGTTTGAGCAGGGTTAAGCCCTGTATGTTTTTTACTGGGGATACTTTTTATACCATTCACGTACAGGAACTGGTCCTGCATACGGGTGGAGAAAAAACCTTCCATCTGCTGCGGCGACATCCCCCCGTACGATTCTATCACGTACATGGTAGGCATGTTTAGCTGAGGGAAAATATCTATTGGGATTTTTATTGCACTTAGCACTGAAAATATCAGCAGGCTCACCACGATAATTACCGTGGTAACCGGCCGCTTAAGTGCTGATGTAACCATTGACATATTGTTATCCTGATTATTTTAAAAGATTTAAGATGGCACTCACCTGGTTCTCAATCACCGCTTTCTGGAACAGCGCACGGCAGTAACTGAATTTGGCCGAGGTATAATCGTTTTCGGCGCGGTAAAGCAGGTTAAGTGCTGCGTTTAATTCGATGATATCGGTCAGTCCGTTTATGTAAAGACTGAACTTTTGGCGATAGGCCGCATTGGCAGCTGTTAGCTGTTTAGGTATTTCGTTCAACCTGTCAAGCGCCGAAGCTACGTTGGCATCGGCCTGGCTGCTACCCGCCGCAATGAGGGCTTTCTGCTCGTTCAGCTTTTTCTCGGCGTAAATAGTATTTGCCTTTTACGTGTTGAGTTTTAGCCGGCGTTTGTTGATATCGAATAAATTATAGCTGATACCTACACCTACCAGATAATTTCCCCTGTCAAAACCCCAGCCGGTACCCAGCGGGCCAAATTTATCGTTTGCATCAATGCTCGAACCACGGCCCCAGGCTGCTGCCTCTAACATTATCTTGGGCGAGTAGCTTTTCTTCACCAGGTTCTCTTTCTGTAAACTGCTGTTGTAAACCGAGCGGTAGTAGTTGATTACCGGGTGGTTGACCGTATCGGCATTGAACAGGCTAAATTCGGCAACTTTTTTTGCCAGGGTTTGCTGGGTGGTAGTATCGGCAATAATATCATTAGCAGGGATATTACTTAAGGCTGATAATCTGATCTGGATTTGCTTTTGTTGGTTTACCAGATCAATATAGGTAAGCCTCGACTTAGAGATCTCGGCCTCGGCAATACTGGTATCCACCCCGGCACGGATACCGCTGCGGGCAAGCGCCTGTATCGATCTCCGTATCTCCTGGTTACGTTTAATATTGCGCTCCTGAATGGTAATGAGATCTTGAAGTAAACCTAACTGCAGGTAATTATCAATACTGGTAGCCTCAAGCGTATATTTTGATTGCTCAAATTGCTTTTGCTCTACGTCTACATCGGCCGCGGCAGCTTTGTTGGCCGCGCCGTAGGCGCCAAAGTTGTACACTTCCCAGTCAAGGGCAGCAATACCAAGATTTACCAGCGTGGCTGATGAGTTACTCTCCGTACGTACGCCGCGCGAGTTTGAGGGCACAATACCGAAAGCAAAATATGGCCCCGCAACATTGTTGTTGGTACCAATATCGGCCTGATAGTTTAATTTAAGTGAGGGCAGCCAGTTGCTTTTTACATCACTGGCCTGCGCCTGTTTTATTTGTATAGCCGCCGCATCTGTCATTAAAGCGGGGGCATTGGATGATACTTTATCCAAGAGCGCGTTTAAGCCAATGCTCTTTGGATTTTGTGCATTAACGGTAGCCGGCAGCAATAATGCAAGCAGCCAGCATTTTCTTATACTGAACATTTTTATTTTGATATGAATAATGAAACATTAAACCGCTGCTGTAAAGCAGTGATAAACTGTGTTTATTCAGATCGATAGACGAAGGGTAGTGAGGTAAACCGGTTGCGAAGGGACAAACAGCTTTTTGGCGAATACATCCCCTGCCTTAAAAGCGTTGCCCGCGGCAAAACGGCTGAATAGTAAGCTCAGCAGCGCGCCTATTCCCATAAAGAAAGGAATTACGGGCGTGGGGAATAACTCGCCTGAGGCATCTTTGCAGAACTCAGTATCGTTAAGGCTTTCGAAACGGTATTTGGTAGAGCTTTTTACAAGAATGGTAGGATGCTCATCAATAGCTGATAAGCGGGCATGCAGCACAAAGCCGATAAAAGGCTTGGCAATAAATAAAATTGCAGCCAGCACTAATACCAGTTTAAAATAAGCTTTGCGGTACATATTGTTTAGTCAGAGCAAATTTGAACAAACAATTTATCAGAATGTGTATGCGTAACATCAATGTTGCAATTATTGATAATTGACGGCGAAATTAAGTGTCCGGCCGATCTAAGGCATAATCAACGAATCACAAAATAAGGCAGGAAATATATTTGTAAATCTCTCGGTAAATGAAACTTGTATAGTGTTAGTTTCGTTCAAAAGGTTATGAATACTGATACCCCTACAAAAGTATTTGTCATTGATGACAACCCATTGGATAATTCCATTTCAAAACTGCTGTTGCGAAGGTTTGATCATCAAATGATCGTCGAGATGATCGATTGCGGTGCTAAAGCAATTGATCGCCTTACCGGTTTAACATCAGGCTCGCCGGAGGAATTGCCGGATTATATTTTTGTTGACCTTAACATGCCGGAAATGGATGGTTGGCAATTTATAAAGGCGTTCTTACGCTCAGGGTTGAATAAATATAAAAAGACGAAAATTTATATTCTATCGTCATCTGTTAACCAGGAAGACTTGAGCGCTTCCTATCAGCACGAACTCGTGCAGGATTTTATCAATAAGCCGTTAAGCCTGCAAACGATCAACAGAGTTTTTTCTTAGTAACAGTTTTCAATAATTAATTAACCTAATTATTTTGCTCAATGGCTTTTATCAATGAGCGGTTTTCTTTATTCGTTAATATCTCATCTTGGTACGAGGGCGCCTGGATAACGCGGGTATTTTTGAAATCTTTGGAAATGCCATCACGCCAATGAATGAATTTGATGTTGTCAAATCCTTCACTTGCGGAATCAAACTTTTCAGATATATAAAATTGATCGCTTTTTTCTACAAGCTCAACGTTTCCGTATTCGCTAAGAATTCCACATGATCTTTTTCGAAAATTAAATAGACGCGAAATCCACCGTCATTTCCTGCCCAATGAATCCGAAAATTTGGCTCCCGATCTTTAATAGATTCCGCCGTACCAAACCAAAAGCCTGAAGTGTATGAATCATCGATACGTGTAACGGTAAGGTTGCCGTATTGATATTCAATTTTCCTTTTTATCTGTCTACAACCCGTGATCTCCAATAGGTTAATAAGCAGCAAAACATAAATAAAACGGTTAAAAGAAATCCCCATAATTTTTTCAAATTTTTCCCCTTCCTTATTTAAGATATTTTCTCCATACTTTGCCTGATAATACATAGCTTCCTTAGCTATTGGGTGATACCTGAATAAAAACCTCGAATATTGACATTCTGCCTGCCGGTTCCTGTGTAAACGAAAGATTCGCTCTGAGGCCGCACTATGAAAGTTCAATCTGATTGTTATAGACCACCAACCTACCCGCATTGAGAAACGACGCTATAGCGCTTGAACCTTTTGTAAAAACGCCTATGCGGGTTACAGCTTTCAGCAACTTTATCTTATACAAGTCCGCCTGCGTGTTAAAGTAGGATTTTAATCTTTTCCTAAAATTTACAGCTTACAAAAAAAGGCAGTATCTGATAAGATTTTGCCAGTAGTACTATCGGGCTAAGCAATTTACAATGCTGATTCATGCATGTGGCATATTATCTAAAGGTTAATAGAGGTAAATGGGCTTCTAAAACAGTGTGCTCGCTTAAGCCTGCACAAATAAACCGTTTGGCGCTGCAACTTAAAATTACTGTTTCTAATTGTTCATTATCGATGACTTATCATTTTAATGAAAATTTTTATACGATATAAAAAATCGTTATTTTAGAGCAACAATATGATAACCGAAACCTTTCCAATAATGAAACTGAGTACTCTTCTGCTCTCAATATGCTTTTTTAGCATTTCTACCGCCACTTTTGCACAAAAAACCGGTCTTATCAATTCCGGCGAAATATTAACAAAAGGAGCCAAACTACACGATTCAACCCAATACAAACAGGCACTAAAACTTTATGACCAGATAACCCGTAACGACACTAACTATGTTAGGTCGCTTTATGAAAGAGCTTTAACCTGCGAGGCCGACAGCCAGTTTATTAAAGCTATTGACTATTGCAAAGAAGCGCTTGCACTAAAAGATAAGCGCGAGTTTGAACCCGATATTTACGCTGTTTACGGAAGCACCCTTATCGATATGCACAAATATGATGAGGGGATAAAGGTTTCGGATATGGGTATAGCTAAATACCCGCAAAAAGCAAACCTGTATTTCAATAAAGCGCTTGCTCTTTCGGCACAAGGACGCATGCCGGAGGCCGAAGCTATATTTCAGAAAACGCTTTTGATAAACCCATACTTGTATAGCGCACATTACTGGCTGGCTTACGTAGCCGTTAAACAGGGCAAAATAGTACCGGCATTTTTAAGCTGTGTAGCTTATTTATTAATGAACCCCGATGGCAGGTATTTCCAAAACTCGTTAAACGTGCTTAATGCTATCTCAAAAAGCACAGACGAGATTCTTGGTTTTAAAAATAAACGTTCTGGAGACGCCGGTGCTGATTATCAAGTGGCAGAAGAGATATTGTTATCAAAAATTGCCCTTGATAAGCAGTATAAACCAATTATCGCCTTAGATGACGATATTTCACGACAAATACAGGTTGTGTTTGAAAAGCTGGACTATGACCCACAAAGCAAGGATTTTTACATCCAGTATTACATGCCTTATTTTAAGAAATTGTACAAAGAAGGGAAATTTGAGTTGCTCATCAATTCTGTCTTCTCTAATGCGGATGTAGCAATCATTAAAGATTATAATAAAAAGAATAAGAAGGCCTTAGGCATTTTTCTTGATGAGGCCGGGACTTACTTTAACCTTATCCGATCAACCCAGGTATTAAAATACAGTGATCGCGATACAGTTATAAAAAAATTGGAATATGAAGAGGGTAAATTGGTAGGCAAAGGCCAATTGGCCAATAATGGTAAAATGCTTGTTGGCCCCTGGTTGTTTTATTATCCGGCAGGTAATCTAAAATCGGTAGGCCAGTACTCACAGACCGGCGAGCGGACGGGAGAATGGCGCTATTATTATTTTGACGGTACGCTAAAATCTATCCAGCATTGGGCTAACGGAAAATTGAGCGGCGTACAGGATTATTATTATGATAACGGGAACCTGTCTTCGCACGAAACCCAATTGAACGGACAGCTGGATGGCGCCGTTACCACTTATTATTATGGCGGTGCCAAAAAGCTGGAGGGCACCTATAAAGCCGGTAAGAAAAATGGAATAGAAAAATCATATTATGCTAACGGTAATTTCCAAAAAGTGTACAACTATGCCAACGGCGAATTGAGTGGTCCGGGCAAAGAGTTTTACAAAGATGGTTCACTTAAAGAAACAGGTAATTACGTTGCTGATAAAATTGAAGGAGTGTACAAGCTTTACAACGAAACTGGTGGTGTTTCGGCAGAAATCAACTTTGTTAAAGGTAAAGCCGAGGGTGCCTGGAAATCTTACTACGAAAATGGCACGGATAAAGAAAAGCGGAATTATGTTGGCCAGGTGGAAGATGGCTTGCACCAAAGCTATTATGCCAACGGTCAGCTTTCTGAAACTTATAATGTTAAGAAAGGCAAAACAGATGGCGAAATGATCTATTACAGTAAAACCGGCAAGGTTTACTCTGTAGTTGATTACGAGAATGATGTTATTAAGGCTGTTAAATATCTGGATCCGCAGGGTAAACAACTATTTGCCTCTTCACTAAAAAATAATCTTATAGATATTATAACCTTTAACGCTGCCGGTGTAAAAACCTCACATGTAACTTACAACAACAATGGAGAACTTACGGGCCCTGATACTATATTTTACCCATCGGGTAAGGTTAAGCAGATCAAACATTATGTTAAAGGAAAGCAGAACGGTTTAAGCACTACTTATTACTTAAATGGCAAAAAGAAATCGGAAATAAACATGACCGACGATGCCGAGGACGGTTACTACCAGGCTTATCATGTTAATGGCCAACTACAAACCGAAGGCTGGATGAAGAACGGGAGTTATGAGGGACAGTGATTTACCACGATACACAGGGTAAACTAAGCTCAATAACTAACTATCTGAATAGCGAATTGGATGGCTATAAGGAGGATTTTGATCCTACGGGAAGAAAAACTGTAGAACAACGGTATAATAACGGCCTCCTTGTTAAAATGTCACATTATGATGATAAGGGTAAAGAAATAGTAGTTGACACTTTTCCTAAAGGTTCCGGCAAATACACGTTGTATTTCCCTAATGGGAAAGTCCGTGCGCAATCAAACTATGTTAATGGCAGTTTAAATGGGAGCTATAAAACGTTTTATTTTGATGGCAGTCTGGAAAGCACCATGTTTTATAAAGCCGGAGATTTAGATAGTACCTCTACGGTATTCTATTACGGGGGTACTAAATATGCCGATAAGAAATATCATTACGGAAGTAAAATTGGTAAATGGGCTATCTATAGCGAGGCCGGTAAGATACAAACAGCTACCAACTATAAAAATGACATGATCAATGGCGAGAAGATCTATTACAATCCTGATGGTAGTAAAGATTTTGTGTTGCTTTACAAAGACGATAATGCAGAAGGCCTTGCTCAAAAGTACGATATTGATGGCACGGCAGCCTATCAGGCTATATATGAAGATGATGACCTTATATCATATTCATATATGGGCAGGGATGGTAAACTGGTGCCGTTTATACCTATGCCTAATACCGGTGGCGATTTTAAAAGTTATTATGCCAATGGAAAGTTATCGCGCGAATCTACTTATATCGATGGTGTTAAAAACGGCCGTACGGCTGTGTATTACAGCACCGGTCAATTGCGCACCGAGAGCACGCTGGTGTTTGATTACAGCAATGGCCTGTCTAAGGAATATTATCCTGATGGCAAACTTATGTCAGAGTCTAACTACGTAATGGACGATCTGGATGGTGTTGCTAAAGAATACTACGAAAGTGGCAAGCTAAAAAAGGAAACCGTATATCTTAACGGTACCAACCATGGCCCTTCCAAATACTATGACCAAACCGGCAAACTAACAAAAACGCTGCTGTATAACTACGGCGACATTATATCTGCTACATATGCAAAATAAATTTATTGGAAAGTTTGCGGTTGCAATTATAGCAGGCTTTTGCAGCGCAATTAGTACGTTGCATGCACAAACACTTGATGAATTACGCAAACAATTTCCGAATGAAAAAGCGGTATTTCTTGCCCGGAACCTGGAATATAATATCTCTCTGAAAGATGGCCAGCCTAAAGTAGAAAGCCGGCAGCTGCAGCAAATAGCGTATTTAGATAACGTGGCTTCGAGTTATTTTTCTGACTTTAACTTTTATCACAGTGATTTTCAAAAATTGATATCTTACCAGGCTTACACGCGAAGCCCTGACGGCAAAAAACTAAAAGTTACCGATTTTAAAACTGCAACCAGTACAGAGCGATCTGTTTTTTATGACGATTTCAAAGTTACCAGCTTTAATTTTCCGGCTGTTGAGCCCGGCGCAATTGGTAATCTGGAAGTATCATGGCAAAATACTGAACCGCATTTACTAAGCCCTTACTATTTTTCGAGCTATGTGCCGGTAGTTAATAGCCAACTTAAATTAACGGTTGCGCCGGGTGTAACCATTCAATACCGGTTAATGGGTCTGGATACTAACCAGGTGAAGGTAAAAATAGAGAATAACCGAGGGAACAAGGTTTATACTTTTGTATACAAAAACTGCCCGGCAGATAAGCGTTATCCCGATGCTCCTGGCTACAGCTGGTTTTCGCCGCATGTGATATTTAATATCGAAAGCTACAAAAACACACAGGGGCAAACTGCTAATTTCTTATCCAACATTGACGACTTGTACCGTTTAAATTACAGTTATGTGAAAGCCGTCAACATAAGTTTAAATCCCGATCTTAAGCATACCGTGGATTCGCTTACAGCTAACGTTGCGCAACCAGAGTTAAAAGCTAAAAATATTTACAACTGGGTACAGCATAACATCAAATATGTTGCTTTTGAGAACGGGATGGAGGGCTTTGTACCGCGAGATGCCGGTTTAGTTTACAGCCGCCGCTTTGGCGATTGTAAAGATATGGCCAGCATCCTTACTGAAATGCTTAAGGCTGCTGGTTTGCAAGCTTATTTTACCTGGATAGGTACACGCTCACTTCCGTATAAGTTTAGTGAAGTGCCCTTGCCATTGGTAAGCAATCATATGATATGTACTGTTAAACTTGATGATAAGTTTGTGTTTTTGGATGGTACAGATCCCACCTGCGTTTTTGGCCGCCCGTCTGACGGTATACAGGATAAAGAGGCAATGCTTTCTATCAACGATAAAGAGTACAAAATTATCAAAGTCCCAATCGTTGAAAAAGCCGTGAACATGCTTAGTGATACTTCATGGATAGAATTGAATGGTAGCGGTATAAAAGGCCAGATCAAACAAAAACTGCAGGGTTACTTTGCATCAGAACTGAACGGTAAACTCCTGTACCTTAACGGGCGCAATACCGATGAGAATATGAAAATGGAATTTGCCCGCGGTTCAAATAAGTTCAGGCTTGATGATTTTCATGTTGACGAAATGCAAGGTGCGGACAATGTTACGCTGTCTGCAAATTTTACTTTGCCTGACTATGCTAAGAAAATAGGTGATGAGTATTATCTTAATTTAAACCTTTTCAAGCTTTTTGCCAATGAAGAAATTGATTATCCACGCCGCAAAATGCCTATCGATAACGGGTTCAAATACATTAAGCGCTACGTAACCATTCTTAAAATACCCGCAGGGTATAAACTAAGCTATCTGCCGCAAGGCAAAGCGTTCCATAATAATGTATGGGGTTTTAATCTGCAGTATCAGCAAAAGGGTTCTGATGTTATTCTCATACAAGAGTTTGATAACGACAATCTGATGCTTACACAAGACCAATTTGAGCCGTGGAACAAGGTGCTTGAGAACCTGTCGCCACTTTATAAAGAAACACTAAGCCTTACCAAAATTTAATAATGAAAAGATCTATACTAACTATTATTGTAGCCGCCGGTTTTGTACCCGCCGCATTAGCTCAGCAGAACATTGTCCGCGAAACATGGGCAGATAAACCCGCGCTGCATACCATTGATACCAAATACAACAAAGAATCAGCGGTAATATTATTTGAAAAACGCCGGGTAGAATATATCGACGACGCTAAAGGCGCTGTAGAGCAGTACTACACCCTGCATAAACTCATTCACGTTAATGACGATCGCGGGATTGAGAATTTCAACAAGATTTATTTAGGCTTTAATGAAAAAGCCGACGCTTTGGATATAAAGGCGCGCGCAATTTTGCCGGGTGGGAAAATTATTGAACTGGATAAGAATAACATCAAAGACCTGAAAGATGAAGATGGATACACCTATAAAATATTTGCACTTGATGGCTTAACCAAAGGCTGCGAGGTTGAATATTTTTATACATTTAAGCGTCCTACAAGCTTTTTTGGCCGCGAACAATTGCAAAGCGCCTTCCCGATTCAAAAAACGGTATTTCAGCTGATAAGGCCTGCACGTTTAACATTTGATGTTAAAGCATATAACGGAGAAGTTAAATTAACAGATACATTAGCAGGCACCGATAAAAAAATGGTTGAATGTATATCAGAGAACGTGCCTGGTGCCGATGACGAGAAGTATTCATTTTATAACGCCAACCTTAAAAGATTAGAGTATAAATTATCTTACAATAACACCCAACAAGGTGGTGCACGCCTGTTTACCTGGAACGAGTTGGCAAAAAGGATATATAGCAATTATACAGCTTACTCAGACCGTGACCTTAAAAAGGTTCAGGACCTGATAAAAGCAAACGGTTGGGATAAACTACTTGATGAAACGAAGAAAATAACCGCTGTTGAAAGTTATTTAAAAAAGAATTATGCCTTTAACGATGACCTTAAGGATAGTGAGCCAAATTCATTAGGCAATGTTATCCAGAACAAAGCAGGAGGAACCGAAGGTATCACTCGATTATATGGCGCCATATATAAAGCACTTGGCGTTAGCTACCAGTTTGTATTAACCGGCGACAGGACGAAAGTGCCTGTTGATAAAGGGCTGGAGAACTGGAATAACTGTGACAATGCATTACTGTATTTCCCTAACCAGGGTAAATAAATTGCGCCTGGTAGAATTGATTATCGTTATCCTTACATCAACGCGGTTTGGGGTGGTACAGATGGTGTTTTTTTAAAGGGAACATCCATCGGTACATTTACAACGGCTATTGCTGATATCAAAAATATCGATTTGGAAGATTACAGCAGATCTTTCAATAATATTGAATCGCGGTTAGAGGTTGATAAAAACCTGGATTCGATAAGTATTGATGCCAAACAGATCTATGGTGGCTACGAATCCGGAGCTTACCGTAGCATTTTTAATTTTGCCAATGACGAACAAAAAAGGAACATTACTAAAGAACTGGTTAAACAGGTATCAAGTACCGAGCATATTTTGTTTTCAGAGACTTTGAATAAAGATTTTGATGACGATAAACCGTTTATCCTGCACAGCAAAACCAAATCGGGCGAATTGCTTGAGCGTGCCGGTAACAAGCTTTTATTGAAAATAGGAATGGCTATTGGTCAGCAAGTTGAAATGTACCAGGAAAAAACGAGGCAACAGCCGGTAAACCTGGAGTTTGGGCACGTTGAGGAACGTAAGATAGATTTTGTGATCCCGGCAGGTTATACCATTAGCAACGCTGCAGATCTTAAAATGGAACAGGTTTTTAAAGAGAATGGAGAACTGACAATGGGCTTCGTGTCTACTTATGAGATAAAAGATAATGTGCTGTCTGTTCATATTCGCGAAGAGTATCGCAACATTTATTATCCGCTTAGCCAGTTTGATCAATTCAGGAAGATCATTAACCAATCTTCAGACTTTAATAAAGTGGTACTGGTACTGCAAAAGATATAAACCGAAAAGTGCTTAAGAAAATAAGCACAGGAATATTGCAGACTGTTTGTTAACAAACAAAAAAGCCCTCAGACTTTAATCTGAAGGCTTTCTTTTTATGGGAGCAACAGGATTCGAACCCTATTTGCAATATGTTTATTATTAGTAAGTTACAAATAATGAACGCACATGGTACTCTTCTCGGTACTCTTAGTTTTAACAGCTTGTTCTGTTATTAAAGATACAAATAAATCGACGAAATAATCATTATTCTATAGCGATAATTCACCTTGACTGGATTTAAAGACTACTCCAAATCGTTTGAGCAAAAAAAACGGTACCGAAAATGCGAATGAAACTTTGGGATTTTGGGTTAAAGAATTCCTTTCCCTCGCATACAATCCTTCTGTATTCGTTGTTGAGCATATTAATCTCTATTTTTGTTATGTGGCAACAGACATTCTCTCTATTATTCAACAGTATAAGTCTCTGCATTTGGAGGACGTTATTGACTTTGAAAAGTTCAATCTGATTGCTATTGACCATCATTCCACCCGGATTGAGGGTTCGACACTTACAGAGGTTGAAGCACAGGTGCTCATAAATGAGGGGCGTACGCCTAAGGGAAAACCTTTGGAAGAAAGTCTGATGGTCAAAGATCATCATGCTGCTTTATTATTTACGCTTGAGTCAGCAAAAAATAGCAAACCGGTTAGTGTCGACCTGTTACAACAGATCAATGCGCTTGTGATGAAAAGTACCGGAAAGATATATAATACAATATTCGGTACTCTTGATTCTACAACAGGAGTATTTCGCAAGGGAAACGTATCAGCCGGCAACACATATTTTCCCAATTATGATAAGGTCGAATACCTTACATCAGAACTAGTAAAGCTGATAAAAAACGGCATGGAGCAACCTTTGTCTGTAGAACATCAGCTTAATCTCTCATTTGATGCGCATTATCATTTTGTAGCGATCCATCCCTTTTATGACGGTAACGGCAGAACATCCAGATTAATGATGAATTTCATACAAGCGAGGTATGAACTTCCATTGGCAATTGTGCATAGTGAAAACAAAGCTGCATATATTGAAGCAATAGTTAAAACGAAAGAAACCGAGGACCCGGAATACTTTCGCAGCTTTATGCGCAATGAATATACTTCATTGTTGCAAAATGAAATTAGTAAGTATCAGGAGATGTATAAACCTTCCAAAGGCAGAGGTTTTAGTTTCCTGATTTAGAAGCATTCCTGGCTTTAAGCTATCTAAGCTTGCAACAGTTCAAATTTTTTATCTGATGGTTTGCAAATCTGTATTTTAATATGCTCTTAAGAGGTGCTCACCAACCATATTTAACAGCGACAACTCACTAAATACTAAAACTTAGATGTTAAACGTAAGTTTTGACGATTTTCAAAATAGAAATTCGGCTATGTTGTGAGTTTAAAGCTTTATTACTTTCGAGATACTATTTCCTTAATTAAAAGAGGAAATGCCGGTTCAGGCATATTTCCGTGATCGAAACCCTGTAATTGGTAGAGCCGTGAATGTTTATGTCCGGCAAGTTTCATCATCCTCAGCATATATGCATTTTCTTCATACCGGCCGAGTAATTCCTGGTCTGCATCTCCGGTTATCAAGAGCATCGGCGGGGCATCTTTTCGTACCCAGTACAATGGTGCATACTCGTCAATAACCGCTTGTGTTTCTTTAATTTTTCTTTCAGATCTCACAGTGAAGTGCGTTATACACTGGCCGCTGAAGGGAATAAGTTCTGCTATCTGATTTGCATCAATTCCGTATTTCTGCAAATACATTTTCTTAAGGGTTACCATCATTGCAAGATAACCCCCGGCCGAGTGGCCACTCAAATAAATTTGTTTCTTATCACCGCCAAAGCGTTCAATATTTTTAAATACCCACGCGACGGCAGCAGCTGCATCCTCTATATATACAGGACATTTTACATTCGGTGATAAGCGATAACCGACGCCTATCACCGCAAAACCTTTATCTTTCAGCGCTTGCGGAATTTCTTTCGCACCCCCGGTCAAACCTCCGCCGTGAAACCAAACTACGGTTTTGAAATTCCTGACATTATTTGGGTAGTAAATATCAAGTTTGCATTGCGAGGCTTGGTAAGGATCTTTCCTTGTGAGTGAATCCGGATAATAATAAATATCTTTTTCAGTGTGATAGAGTTGCTGAGCAAAGCCTGTTATCGAAGAAAAGAATAATAAGAGGGTAAGGATATTTCTCATGGCTTTAAGAGTTTGCCGAGGGCGGCCATTGTAAAATATTACCGACGGCTTTCAACTGTGTAAACAAAACTATCGGCTTTATAATAACCTAAGTTGTATTCTATCGGACGCTCTCCCTGGTCAAAAACAAAACGTTTACGGAACAGCACGGGTTCGCTGGATTTGATCTGTAGTTTCTCTGCTATCAGTTCGTCGGCAGCATGAGCACTGATCTCTTCTTTGGATAAGCTTGCAATGGTCGAGTAATCCTGTTCAAGCAATTCATACAACGGACGTTTAAAATCTTCGTCACCAGTCAGGCCGATCCGGGGATGAAAGTACGAGATGAAGTACACGAACGGCCCGTCGTTCTTACCACGTACGCGCTCCATTTTCAGTACCTTCCTGTCGGTCTTAATTTCAAAAAAGTTAGCCAGCATTTCATCTGGAAAAACCCAGGTAACGTGCAGCTCAAAGTTTTTGATATTGATACCGCGCAACTTCATCTCTTGGGAAAAGCTGAGCCAGTTGTTTGATTTCGAGCTTACAGTGGACTGATTTACTTTTGTCCCTGCACGTTTTCTTCGCACCAATAAACCTTCATAAACCAACTTATTGATAGCTTGTCTCAATGTGGTACGTGAGATGGCAAGCAGTTTGGCTAATTCAACCTCATTGGGTAACACCCTGCCATTTTGATACTCATCCTGAATTATCAGCTTTCTCAGTAACTCTTCGACTTGTACATGAAGAGGAACAGGACTTTTGTGATCAATAGAATACTTCATAGCGGTTGTATGTACAATAATAAGTATTAAAACGAGGTTGTGCAAATGTATGTACATATTGTAAAAAATACACTGCTTGGATTGCAATTAACGACCTTAAAAGCACAAAATATTTATTCAAATAAATTTGGATATGAATTTTTAGTTAATATGTTTGTACATTATAAATCACCAGTTATTTAATCTTTAATATATATATTGCTTTCGGCAGTAGCTTCAACGGCTGAATGATATAATATGTACATACATTACTACAAAATATGAGTCCTGATTTAATTGAACTTAAACAGCAAACGTTAACCTATCCTGAATTGCGCAAAACGCAGCAGTATCTTATGCCTTCGCGCCTTAACAGCCCCGAGCGGAAAGGCGGTTATAATATATATCCTGTTGAACACCTAGGCGATGGTAAAATTTTTAGTGGCTTTGATACACTGGCCTCATATATCATCAAAAATAAAACGGTTTTAATAGACGGTTTTGGTGGTGTG
The DNA here is from genome assembly GCA_016763755.1 of Mucilaginibacter sp. Classification (GTDB taxonomy): domain Bacteria; phylum Bacteroidota; class Bacteroidia; order Sphingobacteriales; family Sphingobacteriaceae; genus Mucilaginibacter. Next base: position 2,158 of record JAESTD010000304.1, on the reverse strand, counting down.
CTTTGGGATAGCATAGAAAAGGAACTTCAAAAATGCTTTGATGAAAGGAATTTAAGGGTTAACTGGATATACACAGCAGAATCACTGAAAACAGCCAAAGAAATAAACGATTTGATAAGCCCTTTTCTTGGTGCTGATGATTCAGTTTGGGGTACAAAAGCTACGCTTGATTTAATTGATCTATTTGAGCCTGCACTAAAAGAGCAAACGCCGGATGCAAGGTCTGATATCAACATCGTGCTAGGTACCGGTGCTGCTTTAGCAGGCTGGAGTGCCCCGGTTATTTATCTGGATGTGCCTAAAAACGAAATCCAATTTAGGATGCGTGCAGGAAGCATCAACAATTTAGGCGCGGATGAATTTGCCGAACCTTTTCAAATGTACAAGCGGTTTTATTTTGTGGATTGGGTTATCCTTAATCAGCACAAGAAAAATATCCTTGATCGTATTGCCGTCATAGCAGATGCACAATGGCCTGATACGATTAATTGGATGTACCAGCAGGACCTTAAAGCCGGTCTTAAACAACTTAGCCGCTCGGTTTTGCGGGTGCGCCCCTGGTTTGAGCCGGGCGCGTGGGGCGGCCAATGGATAAAAGAGCACATAGGCGGTCTTAATAAAGATGTGGTGAACCTTGCCTGGTCGTTTGAATTGATCGTGCCGGAGAACGGACTGGTTTTTGAAAGTGACGGCAACCTGCTGGAAGTATCCTTCGATACCATTATGTTTAGCAATAATGAGAATGTGTTAGGTAAACATGCGGCACGTTTTGCCGATGAGTTCCCTATCCGTTTCGATTTTCTGGACACTTATGAGGGTGGCAACCTTTCTATACAATGCCACCCAAGGTTAAAATACATTCAGGAAAACTTCGGTGAAAACATTACGCAGGATGAGACCTATTATATTCTTGATTGCGACAAAAACGCGAGCGTATACCTGGGTTTCCAGGATAATATCGATCCCGAAACTTTCAGATCTGCACTTGAAGGCAGCCAGGAAACTGGCGATGCTATAGACATTGAAGAGTATGTGCAAGTGCATGCAGCAGAAAAACATGATCTGTTCCTTATCCCTAACGGCACGGTACACAGCGCAGGTGCCGGTAACCTGGTATTGGAGATCAGTGCTACGCCCTACATCTTCACTTTTAAAATGTACGATTGGGTTCGCCTTGACCTTGATGGTAAACCACGCCCAATCAATATAGACCACGCTTTTAATAATCTTGATTTTTCGCGCAAAGGCGAAAAAGTACAACAGCAACTGATCTCTAAGCCGCAGGTGATTGAAAGCGGGGAGGGCTACCAGCTAATACACCTGCCAACACATGCCGATCATTTTTATGATGTACACCGCCTGGAGTTTGATAAATCAGCACAGGTAAATACAGATAACACCTGCCATGTACTGATGCTGGTAGAAGGGCAAACCATACTGCTGCAAACGGCGGATGGCACCCAAAAGCAATTTGCCTACGCCGAAACATTTGTGGTGCCGGCTGCTGCAGGTTCTTACAAACTCACAAACACCGGCAGCGGCAGAGCTAAAGTGGTTAAAGCATTTTTAAAATAACGGCGATGGCAAAAATTGTACAAGATACAACAGCAAAAAAAGGCAGTACCTACCTGTATTTAATTTGCCTGGTGGCCGCTCTTGGCGGTTTCCTGTTCGGGTTTGATACCGCTGTGATATCCGGCACAGTAAGCCTGGTGAAAACGGATTTTTCGCTGGATGCCGTGAGTGAAGGATGGTTTGTTAGCTGCGCCTTGCTGGGCTGTATTGCGGGCGTAAGCTTTTCGGGCAAACTGAGCGATAAATACGGCCGCAAACCAGTACTTATTATCTCAGCCATTATGTTCCTGGCTTCGGCATTGGGCTGCATGTGGTCGGGTTCATTTACAGCACTCATTGTTTTCCGTTTGATAGGCGGGGTGGGTATCGGTGTAGCCTCAATGGTATCGCCGTTGTACATATCAGAATTTTCACCATCGCGCTATAGGGGTATGATGGTATCCTTGTATCAATTGGCACTTACTATAGGAATAGTGCTGGCTTATTTCTCAAACGCATATCTGGCCGCACATACGCATGATAGTTACGCAAGCCATGGCATGCAAACCATATTCTCTGCCGAAGTATGGCGCGCCATGCTGGG
>JAESTD010000303.1 GCA_016763755.1 Mucilaginibacter sp. | reverse complement strand
CTTTTGCTTATGCGGCAGATAAATATGTTTTGTTAGATGCAGGCAGTGCGCTGGGCTTTGGTGTTGGGCCAATGCTGATCACAAAGGATACAGATGTTGAGAAGATAAAAGCTAATATTTCAAATCTAAATATCGCTATCCCGGGGAAATATACTACTGCCAATTTTTTATTGAGTTTGGCATTCCCCGAGGCAACAAATAAACAGGAACTTGTTTTCTCCGACATTGAGAATGCCGTTTTAGATGGTCGTGCTGATGTGGGATTGATTATCCACGAAAACCGGTTTACCTATCAGGACAAAGGCCTGCATAAAGTGATGGACCTTGGTGATTATTGGGAAAAACGCACAGGTTGTGCTATCCCTCTCGGTGGTATTGTAGCTAACCGTAAGTTACCTGAAAAGGTTCAACAGAAAGTTAACCGCCTCATCAGGCAGTCGGTAGAGTTTGCCTTTGCCGATCCAAAATCCGGACTGAATTATATCCGCCGGCACGCGCAGGAAATGAGTGAAGAAGTGATGTACAAGCACATCGAGCTTTATGTGAACAAATTCTCTATTGATTTAGGCGAAGAGGGGAAAAAAGCCGTTAAGCTGATGTTTGATACCGCTTTAGAAAAAGACATCATCCCGCCGATAGATAAACCGCTTTTCCTTAACCCTTTGTAACAATCTTTTCACGCGGAAACTTTAGCAAGGCAGTTCTGTTTGTAACTGAGTATATTGCGGTATAAAAACCCGTCCCTCAGGGTTAATACCTATTGTCCTGTAAAAACGCTCAAACAAAAACTAATATGACATCTGCTAAAAACAAACATCTGCTTGTTGCGCTTGGCTTTGCTGCGCTAACGGGCGGCGCTGCGCAAGCAAAAGCCATCCAAAAAGATACGGTACTTGGCCCGGTAGAGACCCAAAAGGCAAATACGGATTATAAACCTGCTTTCCGCGGGCAAACGCGCATAGGCGGCATTAAAACCAAAACGCCATACACCGTGACGGTTATCAATAGCGATCTGAAAAACCCATGGGGCATCCATGTATTGCCGGATGGGCGCTTTATCATCACCGAAAAGGCCGGTTCTATCCGCATCCTGAAAGCAAACGGTGCCTTTGATTAACAGGTAACCGGTTTCCCGGCTGTGGTATTTAAAGGCCAGGGTGGTTTGCTGGATATTACCATCGACCCTGCGTTTGCAACCAACCGTATGGTGTATTGGGGTTATGCCGAAGAGGCGCCGGGCGGCTCACTGTTAGCCATCGCCAAAGGCAAATTATCTGCCGATGAAACCAAACTGGAGAACGTTGAAGTGATCTATCGCGCACAGCCTGCATACCGTGGCAACCTGCAGTTTGGCTGTCGGATTGTGTTTGATAAACAAGGCAACCTGTTTGTTAGTACCGGCGAGCGTAGTGGTGCAGATATCCGCATGAAAGCGCAGGACCTTGGCGCAGGCATTGGCAAGGTTATCCATATCACCAAAGCGGGTAAAGCCGTGGCCGGTGGCCCGTTTGCGGGTAAGGCAGGTGCCCTGCCAGAGATTTACAGCTACGGGCACCGTAACCCCGATGGCCTGGCCTACAACCCCGACACTGGCGATCTTTGGGAAGCCGAGTTTGGCCCTCGCGGTGGCGACGAGATCAACATCATAAAACCAGGCAACAACTACGGCTGGCCGGTAATTACCTACGGTATCGAATACAGCGGTGAAAAGGTTGGCGATGGTATCCAACAGAAAGAAGGCATGACCCAACCTATTTATTACTGGGATCCAACCATCTCTCCTGGCGGCATTACTTTCTACACCGGCAACATAGCCGAGTGGAAGAACAACCTTTTTGTTGGCGGATTAAGCGGCGCACATATTGCTCGCCTGGTTATCAAAAACAACAAAGTGGTTGGCGAAGAACGGCTGCTGCGTGACAAAAACGAACGCTGGCGAGCCCTGGTAACCGGCAAAGACGGCGCCCTGTATGGACTGACCGATAACGGCAAGTTTTACCGGATAGGGAAGAAATAAGTTTTTGAATAAAAGCGCCCTGTATGATAAATATAGGGCGCTTTTACGTTTATGATCATCATTTCGCTGGCGCACGCGTGCCGCGTGTGCCTTAACCGAAACATATATTTTTTTATCCTAAGATTACCTAAATCATAAGAACTTCTGCGGAGAGAGTCAGAATCAATTTGCGGAGCCAATTCTTTAAATTATAAAACTATGCCCAAACAAAATAAAATTGAAGTAGCGGAAGTTTACAGAGGAGCATTATGGAATGCAACGATGATTCAGCAAATGCTTAACGAAAATGGAATTGAGGCATATATCCAGGATGAATTCGCAGGAATCGCCTCGCCTTATACTTTTGGTAACCTGGCGCCGATAAAAGTGATTGTCAACGCTGCAGATCTTGAAAAGGCAAAGGCGTATCTGGAAGATTTTAATAATAATTATAAAGAGGGCGAGTAAAATTAACAGAGTCAAAACTCGGGATTTAAGTTTTTTTAAAATCCGGAAGTTCGATTTTATCTTTTGTCACATCTTCATTCTTGCTGCTAAATAACTTACCGATCTTCTTTACCAACCCGCTTGCCAATATCCCGGCTACCGTGTTAACCACAGATACCCCAAATTTAGATTTCGGGTGGGCAAGCCACGGAACTCCGGGCGGTAGTTTCTGAACGTCCTCAACAAACGGGCGCATACGCTTTTCATACGCAACGAAAGCATCTTCATGATTGGCATGGCGCGAAAGTTCACCTGCCAGTAAATAAGCGCCAACTATAGCCAGCGTAGTGCCCATCCCAGTGAGCGGGGTTGGGCAGTAGGCGGCGTCGCCGATCATCCCGGTACGCCCGCTAAACCATTTCTGTGCGTGTACCTGGCTAATGGCATCAAAATACACATCGTCGTTTTTCTCAACTTCGGCCCTTAAGCGTTCTGCTTCTCCGCCCGCGCCGGAAAGCTTTTCCTTTAATATTTTTTTCTGTTCGCTATTTGGAAGCTTTTGATACCCTTTGTCTTCTGATAGGAAACTGAACGAGGCTCGCATCGTACCATGGTTATCCGGCCTTATTAATATTACCCTTGATCCGGGTGCTGTGTACCATCGTGCCCATTGCGTATCCGTATCAATTTTAGGAATGGTGTACCAGGCATTGTAAAGCCCGGTAAATTTTAGTTGCGGTTCATCTCCAAAAATCAACTGCCTCGTAGTCGAGCGGACGCCATCTGCGGCAATCAGCAGATCAAAGGTTTCAGTTTTGCCATCGTTAAATGTAACCTCAACTTCATCCCCGGTTTGGTTTATTGCTGTTACAAATATCCCAAACACATATTTTGCACGGTCTTTAGTGCTGTTGTAGAGTATATTCACCAGATCGCCCCGCAATATTTCGGCTTCGCTGGTGAAACTCCCCGGGCCATCGCTCGGGAATGCTGCCTTAACCTTATTATCGCTGTCTACAAACTGAAGACCTATTTCGCCGGTATTGGCATCCAAGATCTCTTGCTCTATACCCATTAGACGTACAATAGCCCGGCCTGCGCCCCTTATATCCAAATTCTGGCCACCCAATCGTAATGATTTTGAACGTTCAATTATCGTTACGTCAAAACCGTATCGGGTTAGCCAAAACGCTAATGTTGGGCCTGCTATGCTGGCACCGGAGATTAAAATCTTTTTATTATTACTCATTGTACTTTTGAAAGCGAAAGGCAGTGATTGCAGGCAAACCCGATGTAGATCTGACCAAATTTATGATTATCATAAACGGAAAGTAAGATAACAAAAAAGCGATATGGGCTAACGTAAAACAATTATTAATAGGTTAATAAAAAGAAGTACAAACAGTGGTATACTCATCCCACCTCCGCTGGCGCACGCGTGCCGCGTGTGACATAGCCATCCCTATCCTTCACACCAAAAAGCTCTCTTTCACATTTTTGTTACAGCCATTTGCTTTGGCTATATATTTACTTTAATTTAGTATCAACCAATTACCCTAAATGAGTTTTATTCGCCTTGTAAACGAGAAAGAGCTGATGGAGTGCCTTCAGCATGGGGACGAAGTGGCCTTTGAGACGCTTTACAGGCACTATGTGGATCCGATTTTCAGGAAGGTCTACTATCTAACCAAATCGGCAGAGATAGCGGAAGAGCTTACCCAGGATGTTTTTTTGAAGATATGGGAACGCCGGGAATTAGTAGACCCCGAAAGGTCTTTCGGCGCTTTTTTACATCGCATTGCCCAAAATCTTATTATCGATCTTTACCGAAGACTGGCACATGACCGGGTGCTGCGAGATCATCTTATCAGTTCGGTTTCAGAATTGTACGATCCTGCAGCTGCAGATACGGATCGCCAATGGATACAACAGGCACTTGAATCTTTACCGGCCCAGCGCAAAAAAGTGATGGCATTGGTAAAAATTGAGGGCCGGAGTTACCAGGAAGTGAGCGATCTGTTGGGCGTTTCTACATCAACCATACGCGATCATGTGGTTAAGGGCACTAAAAGCCTTAAAGCTTATCTTGTAAATAATGAGTTGGCATTAATTACGGTTACTGCGTCGATTATAGCTGCGTCGGTAAAAAAATAAAAAATTTATTACCGGGCAGACCTAATCCCATTTTCGTTCGTACTCTTCAAAAAACCTAACAAAATTGGCTGCAAGAGAAAACCTGAACGAGCTTTACGAACGTTTTTTACGCAACGAAAGTGAACCCGGAGATATCCACCTTTTGACGGACTTATTTGGCACGGCTGATCGGGCCCTTCTGGATGATTTAGTTCGTAAACAACTGAACGATCCATCTGCGATAGCTCCACATAATGCTGAAAATAACGAAAGATACGACCGTATTTTCAGTAACCTGAAACCACAGCTTGCACCGGCCAAACCGGTAAGAAGACTATGGACTAAGATCTCTGCGGCTGCAAGTATAATTTTATTGGTAGGAATAAGCAGTTATTATATTTTCCGCAATCCGGCACCATATCCTGTGATTGCACAAGCTAAAAAGCATAATGATGTTGCACCCGGTGGTAATAAGGCTTATCTGATTTTATCTAACGGAGAAAATATTTCTTTGGCCGGAGAGCACCTTGGAATCATAGGTAAAGACGCTGGGAAGGACATTTTTAAAACGGCAGACGGACAAATAAAATATGTAGATAGGCATAGTAAGCATAACTCGGGAGAGGTTGCTTTTAACACACTTCGTACGCCTAATGGCGGCCATTATAAGCTGGTTTTGGCCGATGGGACAAAGGTATGGCTCAATGCAGCCTCGCAGCTAAAATATCCTGCTGACTTTAAAAATTTGAAAGAGCGCCGCATAGAATTAATTGGCGAAGCCTATTTTGAGGTCGCCAAAGATGCGCGGCATCCTTTCATCGTGCAAACAGATGACCAGCAGATAAAAGTATTGGGCACTCACTTTAATGTAAATGCTTATCATGACGATGGTGGCAGCAAAACAACCTTGCTTGAAGGTAGCATAAAGGCAGCAGGCAAACATGCTGAAGCTATTATCAAGCCGGGCCAGGAAGTTATAAGTAGCGTTGACGGCAAACTGGATGTTGATGAGGCCGATACCGAAATTGCTGTAGCCTGGAAAAACGACCAGTTTATGTTTGAAAGCGAACCGGTTAAACCATTAATGAAAGATGTGGCCCGGTGGTATGATGTTGAAGTGATTTACGCAGCGGATATACCCAATGTACGTTTCAACGGTGCCATTTCCAAATTTGAAAACATATCGGCAGTACTGAAGATACTGGAGAACACCGGAAAGGTTCATTTCGAAGTAAGCGGCCGCAAAGTTTATGTAACCAAGTAATTAACCATTATAACCATTGATAAACCAACCAATTAAACCTGAAAGATATGAAAAAAGCATTACAATAGATCAGTCGTAATACAACAGGGCCCGATCAGATCGGGCCCTGGATGCCGTTTGGCTCAATTTACTTTATTCAAGCGTTTAACCGCAACTGCCTTCGCCGTGGAAAGTAAGGGCATGTTGCATTACCAAACAAAACAAATGTATAGAATTTATACCATTCAAACCGGTATAGTCGGAAGGCTATTACCCAAAATATGGCTGATTATGAGACTTACGATCATTATCATGATTGTTTCTTTAGTGCAGGTGAGCGCCAGTTCATTAGCACAAAGGATAACCATAAATAAAACCAATAAAAACCTGATCAGCATACTTAAAGATGTGCGGAAGCAAACCGGGTACAATTTTGTGATCACCGACGACCAGGCTGATAAAAGCAAGCCGGTGAGTTTAAATGTATCAGGCGGCGAATTGTTGCAGGTACTGGACGAATTGTTCAGAACGCAGCCGCTTAGCTACAAAATTGATAACAAAACCATTGTTGTTTCTGATAAACAGGAGGATATAGTTCGTGTTGTTCGGCCTGCAGCAGTAGCTGTAGAGGTGCGGGGCGTTGTGCGCGACGAAAAGCAGGAACCAATGCCCGGCGTAACCGTTAGGCATAAAGAGAGCGGAGTAGCTGTTTCTACCAACGTTAAGGGGGAGTATACCATTAAACTCCCTGATGGAAACGGAACTTTGACCTTTTCCTTTTTAGGCTATCAGTCGCAGGATGTTGCCGTTAATAATCAAACCAAGATAGACGTTTCCCTTAATCCGGCGGCAAGCGCTCTAAACGAAGTTGTGGTAATTGGCTACGGCACGCGTAAGAAAGAGGCCGACCTTACGGGTGCGGTTGCTCGCATTAATGGCGATAAAATCCAGAACCGCCCGGTTACCGGTACTTTGGATGGTTTGCAGGGATTGATCCCCGGTGTGGGCATCTCACGTTCAAGCGGTCAGCCAGGCCAGCAGGGTTTTGCACTTAACATCCGTGGTACATCTTCCATCAATGGTAATGTTCCGTTGGTGTTGATCGATGGTATCCCAAGCGACCTTAACCTGATCAATCCCGAGGATATACAGGATGTTACCGTTTTAAAGGATGCAACAGCGGCTATATATGGTGCGCGTGCTGCAGACGGGGTTATCCTTGTGACTACCAAAAGAGGTAAAAAATCAAGTGCGCCTGTAATCAACTACAGCTTTAACCTGGCGGCTAAAAAAGTGGGGCTAAGGAAAAAGGCAGCCAGTACCGATCACTTTGTAAGAATGTTTAATGAGGCGAACAGGAATGATGGCGAAAAGCAGACATTCTCTGATTCAACGCTCATCAAGATCGCAAACAACGACCCCGGTGTAGGGCCGGGTGAGAACCGGAGCGTTGAGTCTTTCCCGATGTTTTACCAGAATCATGATT